>JACCUZ010000061.1 GCA_013698395.1 Sporichthyaceae bacterium | reverse complement strand
ACATCGTCCACCTTGGCATCGGCGCCCTGCTGCTCTTTTCAGCCTTGAAGGGGGTTGCGGCCGCCAAGGGGTCCAACACTCTGGTCGGGGCTGTCTACGGGCTCGTCGGCATCGTGGGACTGTTCATCCTCGACAGTGACATCAACATCTTGTCGTTGAACGCTGCCGACAACGTGCTGCACCTTGGGAGCACCGCATTGCTCCTAGGCGTCGGCCTGACGCAGGACAAGAACGTCCGCGGTGACGCGCCGGGGGTCGCGCGCGTCTGACGTCACCAGGACGCACCGCGACCTCCGTCGCGGGGACGTAGCCCGGCACTTGGTGGGGTTCGCCTCGCTCGGTGTCGGGCTTGTCCCGTCTCCGGGGTCAGGTCGCGAAGCCGTCCAGGCGCAGCTCGACCTCGAGCTCGGACATCCTCGCCGGCTCACCGAGCACCGCCGCGACGGCCCATCGCGCGGGCCACTGCCCGGCAGCCCAGGCCAGGCCCCGGGCCAGCCCCTCCAGCGTGGTGCAGTGGACGGCACCGTCGTCGTCGACCCACCAGGAGACCTCGACACCGTCGACGGCCAGCTCGTCGTGCTCCTCCCACGTCGTCGGCGCTGACGGCACCAGGCTCAGAGCCTCGGGAGGCACGGGTCGCTCGGTGCCGCCGCTGAGCATGCGGCCGCTGAGCGTGCCGCCTACCCGCTCGGAGCTCAACGGCACGTCGAGCACCTCCGCGACCGCCGGAGCAAGGGCGAGCGGGACGACCAGGGCGGGCGGCGCCCAGGCCAGTTGCAGGTGATGCGGCGCGTCGATGACCACAGCGTCTACGGCAGGCACAACCTGGCTCGGCGACACCCGGATCGCCGCCGGCGGGGTGACCGCGTCGACAGCCACTCCCGCGAGCGCGCAGTAGGCCGCCGTCAGCATGCTCTGCCCAACCGACCGGGCCGGATCCCCCAGGCGGTCGAGCAGCTCGTCCGCTCCGCCGGGCTCGTCGAGCAGGGCCCGTAACGACGTACGCACCCCCACCGCGACAAGCACGTCGGCCGGGACGCCGGCCAGTGGCGGGAGAGCGTCGTAGAGGCCGGCGAGCTCGCTCGACGAGTCGAGGGCCCACTCCGCCGGTCGGCGGCCGTCGAGCACCCCGCGGGTGCGCACCCACCATGCGGTGTACGAGGGCAAGCGCCCTACGGCACCTCCACTCTCCGTCACCACAGGGTCGATCAGCGTCGAGCGCAGCACCGGGTCCGCGGCGACGTACGCGAGCAGCCGGGGCCACGCATCCTCGGCGACCACGTCGAGCTCGCGCACGCCACGGACCACTCCGGCAGACACCGGTCCAGGCGCGCTCGACGTCGCGTCCGCCGCCCAGTCGGCGAGCCCGACCAGACCCGACCTCGGGACCTCGGCGTCGAGCTCGTCAGGGTCGAGGACAAGGTCGTGCAGCTCGGCCACCGTCAGCCGATCGAGGACACCGGCCGCGGCCAACACGTCGGGTCCCCACCGCTCGAGGAGCTCGGGGTGCACCGCTCCCACCGCGTCGGGGTCGACGAGCCCTGCGACGACCGACCCCGGCACGACCAAGTCCTCGGCGGTCGACAGCGTCCCGTCGAGGTCCCGCATCGGAAGTGCCGCGAGCCACGGCTGCTCACCAGGCAGTACGCCGGCTGCTGCGACCAGGTCCAGCACCGCATCGGTGACCTGTGCGGGGTCGGGGTCGTCCCAGGCCGCGTCCACGGCTGCCCGCACCTCAGGGCGCTCGAGCAGGGCGCGGGGGGAAACTGTTTCGGCGCCCAGTCGTGCGAGCACCGGGTGCGCAGCATCAGGGTGGACGACCCGAAGCCCCAGCGCCGAGACTTCGGCCGGGAGGTCTCCGGTGGGCAGCAGCGCACCGCGGGCCCCGCGTACGAGGCGCCCGTCCGCGAGCGGCACCGGCAGTGCGGCCAGGGCGTCGACCTCGAGCGGGGCTGTGGCCAGCGCCGCGTAGAGCTGGTGCCACCATTGCGCCGGGCGGTCGAGCTCCGCGAGCAGGTCCACCACATCGGCCAGCCGCAGCCGTCGGACATCGAGCCGGGACAGGACCGGGTGGTCCGGCACCAGCCCGTCCAGGACGTCGGCGCACACGGCGAGCACCGGATCGCTGGCACCCGCGACGGCGACCGCGTCGCCCGGTGCCATCGGTGACCCACCGACCGTCCGCAGCCATGGCGCCGTGCGCAGCGCATCGACGATCGAGCGCCTCAACTGCCCGTCGAGCCGTCCCGCGGCCACCGGCCCGGGAACGAGCGAGAACCGGTCCGCCGGGTCGGCACAGCCGAGCACCAGCTCGACGTACGCCTGGGCGCACTCGGCGACCAGCGCATCGGCCGACGTGCTGGGCGCCACGTGCCGTCGGCTGGGGTCCAGCGGAAACGACGCGATCAGCAAGGCCGGCAGGTCGACCGGCTCGTCGGTCGGCGTGGGTGCGTGCAACACCACCGGGACCGACTGGTTCGTGAGCGGACGCGCCCAGGTGACCGACCATGCCGGTCGGTCTCGCTCCTCCGCCGGGCGGTCGGCGAGCAGGTGCCTCGGATGGGTCCCTGTTCGACGTACGACCTGCCAGTCGACCGGCGAAGTGACGGTGCGGCTGTGTCCACCCGCCTCGACCACCACCTCGCCGAGCGAAGGCAGCGCGAGAAGCAGCGGATCCGCGACCTCTGCGAGCAGTCGCTCGGCGAGGTCGTGGGCGGCACCATCGCGCAGGGGCAGCTCGACGACCGTGTCGTAGCCGTCCGGCACCTCTGCCACGGTGGGAAAGGGCAACCGGAGCACGGGCAGCTGCCCGTGTCGCCGGTCCAGCTCGTGGCGCAGGGCTGGCACCTCGGTGACGAGGCTGCGGGCCAGGGTCGCGTCCCAGCGGACCGCCCCAGTGGCGGAGGCAATCCGCGGCATGTCCGTGACCGCGAGGACAGCGGCGAACCCCACACCGAACCGACCGGCGGTCGACCCGTCGCGCTTCGTCGACGCCCGCAGCGTCGACAGCGACTCGACACCCGCAGCGTCGATGGGGGCACCGGTGTTGGCGGCGATCAGGGTTGCATCACCGAGGCGCAGGAGGAGGCGGCCCGGAACCCCGGCGCGGGCAGCCGCGTCCGCGGCGTTCTGCGCCAGCTCGACCACGACCCGGTCGCGGTAACCACCCCGGACCAGGTCGTCCTCGGCATTGGCGTCCTCGCGGAAACGCGCCGGTGAGGCAGTCCACGCATCAAGGACCCGCGCGCGCAGGGTGGCGGTGGCGAAGGGATCCGCGCCTTCGTCCACGCCGCTACGAGTGACCGAGGTCCTCGCCGTCGGCCGCGTCGTCCACCGATCCGTCCGGGTGGTCGGGCAGCAGCGGATCCACCACGTCGTATCCCAGGTCGTCCACAAACGGTTCGGTGATCTCGACCGGGCCCGGCAGCACAGCGACCTCGGAGTGCGCTCCGCACCCGTGGTCGAAGGTCACAACGGAGCCGTCGCTGGGCGAGAAGGCGTTGGCGCAGACGCCGAAGAGCAGGCGCAGCGAACCCGCGAGGGGAGTCACGAACGCGCACGTCGAGCACTGGGCGGGGGCTGCCTCGGCGATGGGTGCGCTGGGGCCGTGGTCACCGGAGTACCAGCGGTCCACCGCATCGTCCCTGCCGATCGGGGAGAGCACCCGGGCGCGGCCGAGGCCGAGCTCCCAGAGCGCCACCCGGTCGACGTCCTCGCTGAGGACACCGGCGCTGCTGTCGTTCGAGTCACCATCGCCGGCAGCCGTGTAGCCAGGCTCGAGCCGGTCGTCGTCGGCCTCGGTCAGCAGCAGGTCGCCCACGCCGAGGTCGCCGGGGGCGAGCCGCTGGCTCCACGGCACCCATTCGTGGGCGAGGAGCGCATCCGGGCCGGGCAGCAGCACGGCCTCGCACACCGTGGCCGTCTTGGAGCGGGAGACCCGCGCGACGGTGACGGCCCAGTGCCAGCCTCGGTAACCCAGGTCGGTGCAGGCAAAACGGTGGGTGGCAAGGCGCTCGCCCTCGACCTCCATGCCGAGGTGGTCACCCACGTGACCGGGAGCAGCGAGGTCCTGTGCCGCGGCCCTGGCCAGATCCACGGCGGCCTCGAGCACGGCATCGGTCGCGGGGCGTCGGGGGGTAGTGGTCGGCACGACGGCGATTGTCCCTCATGACCTGACCTACCGGCAGGATGGGGTGGTGCAGCCATCCCGCCGGGAGAGGGTCGCCCGTGGCAGCCGGCTGGTTGCGGGCCGCACGCGGTCGGGGGCGCTGGGCACGGCGCGCCGAATCCGCCGGATGACCCACGCCCAGGGCGCCGGGGAGTCCGGCCTCGGCCGGCTCATCGAGCTCCACGGCGTCAACGTCGCCGGCGACGCCATGGTCGCGGTCGCGCTGGCCAACACCCTCTTCTTCTCGGTTCCCACGGGCGAGGCGCGCGGCCGGGTGGCGCTCTACCTCCTGATCACCATGGCCCCGTTCGCCGTCATGGCACCCGTCGTCGGGCCGTTGCTGGACCGGTTCCGCCACGGCCGTCGCTACGCCATCGCAGCGACCATGCTCGGACGGTGCTTCGCGACGTGGGTGCTGGCAGGAGCGGTGGCCAGCGAGGGACTCGCGCTCTACCCGGCGGCCTTCGGCTGCCTGGTGGCGTCGAAGGCCTACGGCGTGACGCGGTCGGCGACCGTTCCGCGGCTGTTGCCCCGGGGAGGGACTCTCGTCTCGTCCAACTCCCGGATCTCCCTCGCGGGCATCGTCTCGGGCGCGTTGGGTGCCGGGCTGGCCGGGCTCTTGGCGCTGGCTGGGCCGCAGTGGCCCTTGCGCGCAGCGTTTCTCGTGTTCCTGGCCGGCATGGTGCTCGCGTTGCGCCTGCCTCGTCGGGTCGACTCGACCCTCGGCGAGACGCGTACGACTCTGTCGCTCGACGAGACCGGGCCGATCCCGCGGCGCTCCAGCGTGGGTGGCGCCGTGGTCATCGCCCTGCGTGCCAACGGCGCGCTGCGCGCCTTCTCGGGGTTCCTCATCATGTTCCTCGCCTTCCTGCTGCGGGAGGAACCAGTCGGCGGGCTCGACGACACGCTCGCGCTCGCCCTGGTGGCCGGCGCAGCCGGGCTGGGCAACACCATCGGCACCACCATCGGAGCACGCCTGCGCACGCGAGCTCCGGAAGCGGTCATCGTCGTCGTCCTCGGCGTCGCCACGCTCGCCGCGGGTGCCGGTGGGTTCTTCTACGGGGTGGCGACCGTCCTCACGGTCGCGCTGGCCGCGGGGCTGGCGCAGTCGCTCGGGAAGCTCTCGCTCGACGCGATCGTCCAGCGTGACGTTCCCGAGGCGGTCCGTACGTCAGCGTTCGCCCGGTCCGAGACGCTGCTGCAGCTGTCCTGGGTCGTCGGTGGGGGTGTCGGCATCGCCCTGCCCCTCGACGGCCGGCTCGGGTTGGGGTTGGCTGCCGTCGGACTGGCAACCATGCTGGTGCTCACTCTTCGCTCGACGACCCGACGCACATTACATCCCGCCGACCAGAGCTGACCGCTTCTAGGAGGATCCGCGTGGAGACCAGACGACTCGGCCGGCTCGGCCACTCCAGCTCCGTGCTCATCTACGGAGCAGCCGCGCTGTCCCGGGTGAGCCAGGACGTGGCCGACCGCTCGGTGCAGGAGGCGTTGGACGCCGGGATCAACCATCTGGACGTCGCCGCGAGCTACGGCGACGCCGAGCTGCGGCTCGGGCCGTGGGTGCCGAGGCTGCGTCGCAGCCATCCCGACATCTTTCTCGCGACCAAGACCGAGCAGCGCGACGGCGACGGCGCCTGGCGCGAGATCAACCGGTCGTTGGAACGGCTGCAGACCGATCGGGTGGACCTGCTCCAGCTGCATGCCATCGGCGACAGGGACGAGCTGGACAAGGCGACCGCTCGCGGCGGCGCCCTGGAGGGTGCGCTCCGAGCCAAGGACGAGGGGCTCGTCGGCGAGGTCGGGATCACCGGCCATGGGCACGAGGCGCCGGCGACCCACCTGGAGGCGCTGCGCCGGCATCCGTTCGCGACCGTCCTCACCCCCATCAACCTCGTGCTCAGCCGGGATACGACGTACCGCGCCGCCTTCGACGCCCTCGTCGAGGAGGTCGAACGCCAGGACGCCGGTCTGATGCTCATCAAGACCGTGGCCCGGCAGAACTGGAAGGGTGAAGAGCGCTACGCGACGTGGTACGAGCCGCTCGACGACCAGCGGACCATCACCGCCGCCGTGTCCTGGGCGCTCGCGCTGCCGGTCGCAACCGGGATCGCCACACCCGGCGATGTCGGCCTGCTCGGCATGGTCATCGAAGCAGAGCGGAACCGGATGCCGGTCGAGGAGGCCGCGCAGGTGCTGGGCGCCGAGCCGGCGTACAGCTCGCCGTTCCTCGACATGCCCTAGCGGAACGGTCTGGCAGAACTCTCTGGCAGCGCGCGGGGCGACGGGCACGAAAGGGCCAAATTCCGGCGATTGGCCCGTCCATCCCTGATAGTTGTGCGGTGCCCCACCTCGTGTCGCGCCGGCTCCGCCCGGTCCTGCTCTGCCTGCTGCTGGCCCTGGTCCTGCCCGCAGCGTCGCCCAGCGCGGTGGCGGCGGCGGAGACGTGCACCGACACGCCCGCCAGCGGATACATCGTCCGGGTCTGCCTCGTCGCGCCGGACGGGCTCGTCATCCTGGGCGGCCAGGTTGATGTCGTCGCCCGGGTGGAGATCGTCTCGGCGACGGTGCCGGCACCCAGCGTGAACCGGGTCGTTTTCAAGTACCGCGACGAGTACCTGCTCAGCGACAACGACGCCGACCCGGTCACGCAGGACTACCGCATGACGTGGCGCACGACCCGGATGGTCGACGGGACGGGGTCGTTCGAGGTCAAGGCCCGGCTCTCCGACGCCGTGGAGGCGTCGCACTTCGCGCCGGTCACCCTCGCCAACGGCGTCACGACACCGCCGGTGAACACGCGCGCGTTCCAGGTGCGCCAGGGTACGACGCCGGCTCCCGGCGCGCGGTTCCGGCTCGCGGCGGTGGGTGACGGGTCCGACGGCTCGCTGCGGGAGGAGCAGGTCGCCGACCAGATCGCGTCGTGGTCGCCGAACCTGCTCGCCTACCTCGGCGACGCCTACGAGCGCGGGTCCTACTACGAGTACGACAACTGGTACGCCAACCCGCGTGGTTACGGTCGCTTTCGCGACATCACCAACCCCACCGTCGGCAACCACGAGTACCTCGTGCCGGGGGCTGCGGGCTACTTCGACTATTGGGACAACGTCCCGCACTACTACAGCTACGACGTCGCCGGCTGGCACGTTGCGTCCATCGACACCTCGGAGGAGTTCGGCCAGCTCACGGCCGGAACCCCACAGTACGACTGGCTGGCGGCCGACCTCGGGGCCAACCGCTCCCGGTGCACCATCGTCTACATGCACCACCCGCGGTATCTCACAGCGCCGATCGGAGGGCGCACGGGACTGACCCAGGTGTGGTCGCTGCTGGCGGCCCGACGGGTGACCCTGCTGGTGACCGGGCACGCCCATCGGTACGAGCGGTGGACGCCGCTGGGTGCCACCGGCTCGCCCGACCCGCGCGGCGTCACCCAGCTCGTCGCGGGCGCGGGTGGACACAGGATCGCGCCGCCTGAGATCAGCGACAGCCGGGTCGCGACCACCGTCACCGAGATGGGGGCGTTGCGGCTGGACCTGGGCACCGACGACGCGCAGTTCGCCTATGTCACAGCGACCGGTGACGTTCGCGACTCCGGCACCATCGGCTGCACCAGCACAGGGGACACCCTGCCCCCGACGACCCCCAGCGGTCTGCTTGTCTCGCCGACGTCAGCCACAACCGCTCGGGTGAGCTGGTCGCCGTCGACCGACCAGTACTCCGCGGTGGCGGGCTACACGGTCCGCCGCAACGGGGTCGTGGTCGCCACTGTCGACCCGGGGACGACGACGTACGCCGACACGGGCCTCGTGAGCGGTGAGACCTACACCTGGACCGTCGACGCCTTCGACACCTCGGCGAACTACTCGCCGCAGTCCAGCCCGGCCGCGACGACGATGCCGGCCCCGGTGATCCAGACCGTCTCCAGCCGGAAGCTGCTCGCTGCCCTTCCGGTGCGCAAAGAGAGCGACCGCGGTTACCTGCGCGCGAAGTTCCGCACCTGGGTCGATGCCGACGGCGACCGGTGCAACACCCGCGGCGAGGTCCTGCTCGCCGAGGCGACCAAGCCGCCGACGTTGCTGCCCGTGTGCAAGTTCGCCGGCGGGAGGTGGTACTCGAGGTACGACGGCGTGAGCACCACCGACCGGACCCGGCTGGGCGTGGAGCACCTCGTGCCGCTCAGGGAGGTGTGGCAGTCGGGCGGGCGGCGCTGGACTGCGTTGACCCGTCAGCGGTTCGCCAACGACCTGGGCTACCGGCCGACGCTGAACATGGCGACCAACCGCATGCTCGACGCGAGGGGTCCCGCCGAACCGCAGGACTGGCTGCCACCGAGGGCGTCGACGCGCTGCGTGTACCTGGCGCAGTGGGTGGCCGTGAAGTGGAGGTGGCGCCTCGGGCTGGACCGGCCGGAGAAGCGGTTCCTGGCCAAGCGGCTCTCCGCCTGTGGGTGGCTTCGGGTCGAGCAGCCGGTCAGGGCCCCTGTGGCGCGCTGGTGAGCGTCCGCTACCCCTTAGTGGCAACCGCCCGCAGGAAGAAGACCAGGTTGGCGGGGCGCTCGGCCATCCGGCGCACGAGGTAGCCGTACCACTCGTCCCCGTAAGGCACGTAGACGCGCATCCGCTGTCCCTGCCTGGCCAACCGCTGCTGCTCGCGAGGGCGGATGCCGTAGAGCATCTGGAACTCGAAGCTGTCGTTGGCCCGGTGGTGGCGGCGGGACAGCTCCTCGGTGATGGCCACGAGGCGGGGATCGTGGGTGGCCACCATGGGATAGCCGGGGCCGGCCATCAGCACCTTCAGCGCCCGCACGTACGCGCGGTCGACCTCGCGCGCGCCCTGGTAGGCGACGGACACCGGCTCCTTGTAGGCCCCCTTGCACAACCGGACCCGGGATCCCTCGTAGGCCAGGTCGCGGCAGTCGCCCTCCGTCCGGCGCAGGTAGGCCTGCAGCACCGCGCCGGTCTCGGGAAAGTCCGCGCGCAGCTCACGCAGGATGGACAGGGTCGAGTCGGTGGTGGTGTGGTCCTCCATGTCGAGGGTCACGGTCGTTCCGGCGGCGCGAGCCGCCTCGCAGATCGAGTAGGCGTTGTCCATGGCCACCTGCTCGCCGTTGTGGGGCAGCGCCTGCCCGACCGCCGAAAGCTTCACCGACACCTCGGTGCCGCCGGTCAAGCCCGCGTCGGTCAGCAGCTTCAGCAGCCTCAGGTAGGCCTCTCGGGTCTGGGCCGCCTGCTCGAGGGCAAGGGTGTCCTCACCCAGGTGGTCCAGCGACACCAGCAGTCCGGAGCCGACCAGCCTGCGGCTGGCCGCTACCGCCTCCTCCGCGGAGGTGCCGGCCACGAAGCGCGCGACGACCGACCGCGACACCGGGGCGGTCTGCACCAGGCGGCGGATCCGAGTGCTGCGGGACATCGACAGCAGCGCACGACGCAGCAAAGCAGTTCCTCCTCCACGTCGGGCAGCGCAGTCCTCCTCGGCATGGCGCCTGGTCAGGTTATCCGCACCGCTCTGTCACGGCCCGGCCCGGCCTGTGTCCCCCGGCCAGCGGCCGGAGGCGTCCTGGTGGCGCGGCACCCGCTGTTCACACCATCAGGGTGTACGCCGGCGCAGCGTGGCCGCCCCGAGCGCCAGCGCGACGACGATGGCAGTGCCGACGACGGAGAGGTCACCCCAGGTGCCCGGACCGACGGTGTCCGAGGCGGTGATGTCGCGCATCGCGTCGACCGCATAGGACAGGGGCAGCACGTCGGACACCAGGCGAAGGGCGGTGTCCAGAGTGTCGCGCGGCACCAGCAGGCCGCACAGCAGGGACTGCGGCAGCACGAAGGCCGGCATGAACTGCACCGCCTGGAACTCCGTTGCCGCGAACGCGCTGACCAGCAGGCCCAGCGCCATGCCCAGGAGTGCGTCGAGCACGGCGACGACCAGAAGCAGCCACACCGGTCCGGCCACGTCGAGGCCGAGGGCCGTCACCGAGAGGGTAGTGACGACGGCAGCCTGCACTGTGGCGAGCAGCCCGAAGGCCAGGGCGTAGCCGAGCAGCAGGTCAAGCCGGCTCATGGGCATGGTGAGCAACCGTTCCAACGTTCCTGATGTCCGCTCGCGCAACGTGGCAACCGATGTCACCAAGAACATGACCACGAAGGGGAAGACCCCGAGCAACGGTGCACCGATCCGGTCGAACATCGGCGTACCGTCGAAGATCCAGGCGAGCAGCGACATCAGCACGCAAGGCACGGCGACGAGCAGCGCCATCGTGCGGTGGTCATGGCGCAGCTGCGCGAGGACCCGACCGGCCGTGGCAAGGGTGATCCGGGGGTTCATGCCGCGCTCCGCTCCGCCTGCTCGACCAGGTCGAGGAAGGCCGACTCGATGTCGGTGCTGCCGGTGCGTTCGAGCAGCGCGCCGGGGGTGTCGTCCGCGAGGATCCGGCCCGCACGCATGAGCAGGAGCCGCTCGCACCTGGTGGCCTCGTCCATCACGTGGCTGCTGACGAGCAACGTCGTTCCGCTCTCCGCCAGGCGCGCGAAGAGTGCCCAGATGTCCCGACGCAGCACCGGGTCAAGCCCTACCGTCGGCTCGTCGAGCACCAGCAGATCCGGCGAGCCGAGCAACGCGGCCGCCAAAGACACCCGTGCCTCCTGGCCGCCGGAGAGCCGCCCGGTCACGATGTCGACGTTCGAACGCAGGTCCACCTCGTCCAGGACCCGCTCGACGTCCCCATCACGGGCACCCAGGACGCGGGCGAAGTAGCGCAGGTTCTCGCCCACGGTGAGATCCCGGTAGACCGACGGAGCCTGCGTCACGTAGCCGACTGAGCGACGCAACCGGGGCGCCCCGGCCAGCCGCCCCATCACCTCGACCGCGCCGCTGGCGACCACCTGGACACCGACGATCGAGCGCATCAGCGTGCTCTTGCCGCAGCCGCTCGGTCCGAGCAGCCCGGTAACGGTCCCGCGCGGAACGTCGAAGGTGACCCCATCGAGCACCGCCCGCCCGCCCCGGACGACTCGGAGTTCCCGCACCGAGATCGCGGCCGTACCGTTATTCATCATACAGTGAATATTCCTCCCGGCCAGCGCCACTGTCAAGTCCCCCGGCCCCGGCAGACCCTGTGACCGGCCGCAGGTCTAACCCCCGACCCGCACCCTCTGACCCCCAGACACAACTGGGGCAGCTGGGGCGGAGGTGGCGCAGACGACGCAACAGCAGACGTCGCGCGCCCCGAATGTGTCCCGGAGCCCTCCCGGCGACGCTGACCGTGATGAGTCCCTGGAGCCCTCCCGGGGACGGTGAACCGGATGTGTCCCGCCCTGCCAGCTCAGCCGACCAGATAGCCCTGCACGGTGGGCGCCACCAATCGCACCAGCTCGTCCTCCGACGCCGAGGCGATCGGTTCGAGCTGGACGACGTAGCGCAGGACCACCAGGCCGATCAGCTGGGCCGCTGCTGCCTCGATGCGCAGCGGGTCGGTCAGCCCGAGGCCGGCGGCCACGCGCCCGAGCAGTGCAGTGCCGACGAACTCGCGCAGCATGGTTGCGCCCTGCTCGCTGGTGAAGGCCGACCGAACGAGCCCCAGCATGGGGGCCCGGAACTGCGGGTCCGACCACATGCCGAGGAACATGCGCACCATGCGCTCACCCGTCCCGGCCGGATCGCCGGCCAGCACCAGGGGCAGCCGGTCCGCCGGGTCGAAGGGAAGCTCCATGGCCGCGACGAACACGCGCTCCTTGGTGCCGAAGTAGTGGTGCACCAGTGCCGCGTCGACGTCGGCGGCCCGGGCGATGCCACGCACGCTCGTGCCCACGTACCCCTTCTCGGCGAACTCCGCCCGGGCCGCAGCGAGAATGGCGCCGCGGCGGTCTTCACCGTCCGAGGGCCGTCCGGGTCCGCGCCGCGCGGTGGTGCGGCTCATCGCTGGCTCATCGTCTGGCCAGGACGGCGTACGTCGTGAAGGGCTCGTCGACGAAGCCCGTCGGGTGCTCGACCGCGAGCGAGCAGAGCTCGGTCTCGACAACCTGACGGGCTCGCTCGGGTCCGAGCCCGAACACGTAGGACTTCGTGGCGATGTAGTGACCGAAGTCCTCGAGCGGGATCCGCCTGTTCCACGGGATCTCGACGGTGGCGACCCGCTTGCCCCAACGCGGTCCGCGGAGCAGGTCGGGCACTAATGACACGTCGTCGTGACCGGTCCAGCCGCAGGCCGCGAACAACCGCGCCTGGTGCGCCGACATCCACGACACCGACAGGTCCTCACGGTTCCACCACATGGCGAGGACACCGCCGGGCTTGAGCACCCGGAACGCCTCAGCGACCGACCTCTCGGAGTCGGTCCAGTGGAACGACTCCGCAAAGCTCACCAGGTCGAACACCCCGGCAGCCAGCGGCAACGCGTTGGCATCGCCCACTACGGCGCGCACCCGCGACGTCGACCGTGAGCGCAGCACCCGCAGCGCTCCCAGCCCTGGTTCGACGGCTGTCACCGTCGCACCGCGGCCGGCTAGCGCACGTGACGCGATGCCCGTCCCCGCCCCGACGTCGCAGACGTCGGACCACAGCAGCGGCTGGCCCATGGCCGACTCCAGCGCGTCGAAGAGCTGCGCCGGATAGTCGGGACGGAACCTGTCGTAGTCGGCGGCGACGGCGTCGAAAAGCTGGCGCTCCCCGGCCCGTTTCACGCGGTCGACCCGGCCGCAGCTGCCAGGTTCAGCCGCGCGAACGCCAGGCCCTCGGCGAGGTCTGCCTCACGCTCGTCGCGGTTCAGCGCCCTGCGGGTGTTGACCTCCAGCACGACGGTGCGGTCATAGCCCAGCCGCGCCAGGCGCTCAAGCACGTCCACGCACGGCTGGGTGCCTCGACCGGGCACGAGGTGCTCGTCCTTGTTCGAGCCTGACCCGTCCGCGAGGTGCACATGGGCGAGCCGGTCGCCGAGCACGTCGAGCAGGTGCACCGCGTCGGAGCCGGAGACCGCGGTGTGGGACAGGTCCAGCGTCGCTGCGGGAAAGTCGAGCTCCAGCAGATCCCAGTGCGGGACGTACGCCGCCACCTCCCGGTTGCGCGCCCGCCACGGGAACATGTTCTCTACCGCAAACACGACATCAGTCTCCTGCTGCATCCGCGCCAGGCCGGCGACGAAGGTGCGGGCGTAGTCACGCTGCCACCGGAACGGCGGGTGCACCACGACCGTTGACGCACCCAACCGTTGGGCCGCCTCTTTCGCGCGGACCAGCTTCGCCCAGGGGTCCGTCGACCACACGCGCTGGGTGAGCAACAGGCACGGCGCGTGCACCGCCAGCACCGGCACCCCATAGTGGTCGGACAAACCTCGCAACGCGTCGACGTCCTGGCTCACCGGGTCGGTCCACACCATGACCTCGACGCCGTCGAAGCCCAGGTCCGCGGCGATCTGGAACGCGGTCGTGCAGGTCTCCGGGTAGCACGAAGCGGTCGACAGAGCGACCCTTGCTCCCGGCACCTGGACCGCTCGGCTCATGTCCTCCAGCGTAGGCGGCGAGAGTCAGGCGGCCCCGCGCATCCAATCCAACCGGCGCAGGATCAGCCCCTCGCGCAACGCCCACGGGCAGACCTGCACCTCCTCGACGTCAAGCAGAGACATCGCAGCCTCGGCCACGATCGCACCCGCGAGCAACTGGGCCGATCGAGCCGCTGAGACACCAGGCAGCCCGGCGCGCTTCTCGACACTCATGCCGGCCAGCTTCGGCACCCACTTCTCCAGGGCGGACAGCGTCAGCATCCGAGCCACCAGGTCGCCCTCGGAGGATGGCGCAGCACCCGCGACGCGGGCCAGTGACCGAAAGGTCTTCGACGTGGCGACCGGGTGGTCGGGCACGCCCATCGCCTCGAACGGCCGCAGCTTGCCCGCGATCTGCGCCCGCACGTGCTTGCGCAGCGCCTTGACGTCCTTCGCGTTGGGCGGGTCGCCGCCAAGCATCGTGCGGGTGAGCCGCCCAGCCCCGAGCGGCAACGACACCAGCGCGTCCGGAGTCTCGTCGATGCCCGCCGCCATCTCGAGCGAACCACCGCCGATGTCCATGACGAGGAGCTGCCCGGAGGACCACCCGAACCACCGCCGCACCGCGAGGAACGTCAACCGCGCCTCGTCCTCGCCGGAAAGCACCTCAAGGTCTACGCCGGTCTCCGCGCGCACGTGCTGCAGCACTTCTGGCCCGTTGGGCGCCTCGCGCAGTGCCGACGTGGCGAACGCGAGCAGATCCTCGGTGCCGCGGTCCTCCGCGACGTCGAGCGCATGGCGTACGCAGGACACCAGCCGGTCACGCCCCGCCCGGTCGATGTGACCGTCGTCGGTGAGGTGCTCCGCAAGTCGCAGCTCGGACTTGTCGGAGTGGGCCGCGAGCGGCCGTGCTCCCCCGTGCGCGTCGACGACAAGTAGATGGACCGTGTTCGAGCCGACGTCGAGGACACCCAGCCGCACAGGCAAACCTCCCGACGTACGAACGCTCGCGCTTCGCCGTGCCGGCGCTGGCGGCACAACCTACCTCGCGCCGCGACCTATCCTGTATGAGTGCCCGAGGTGCCCCTCGACTTCCCCCGTGCGTGGGCCGAGTTCCCCGACCCTGCCGTCGCGGACCAGGCGTTCCGCTGCGACCTGACGTGGCTCACGTCGAGCTGGACCTGCATCTTCGGCAACGGCTGCCAGGGAATCTACGCCGACCAGCCCGCCGGTGTCGGCTGCTGCACCCTGGGCGCGCACTTCTCGGACAAGGCCGACGAGAAGCGGGTCAAGTCCTTCGTTGCTGAGCTCACTCCGGAGACGTGGCAGCACTACTCGCCTAAGAAGTGGGTGGAGAAGGACGACGAGGGCGCCCGCAAGACGCGGGTCGTCGACGGCGCCTGCGTCTTCGCGAACCGCCCGGGGTTCCCGGGCGGCGAGGGGTGCGCCCTGCACGGGTTGGCGCTGCGGACCGGGCGGCACTTCCTGGAGACCAAGCCCGACGTGTGCTGGCAGCTGCCGGTGCGGCGGACGTACGAGCACGTCGAGCGCCCCGACGGCACGGAACTGCTGGTGGTGGTCATCGCCGAGTACGACCGTCGTGGCTGGGGTCCCGGCGGCCACGACCTCGACTGGTACTGCAGCGGCAACACCGAGGCGCACGTCGGCACCGAGCCGGTCTACGTCTCGATGGAGGCCGAGCTGGTGGAGCTGATGGGGCGCCTGGCCTATGACGAACTGGCCCGGCTGTGCGGGCAGCACCTGTCGTCTCGGCGTCGGTTCGCCCTGCATCCCGCCGACCCGGGTGCTCGCCGCTGATCGCAGGGGTGTCCGGCCCGGGAGCGACCTTGTGGCCGGGACGCGCCGCCGAGTCGACCGGTAAGGTCGCTCGGGGCGAGGACAGGACTAGGTTCCGGTCCGTGAGCGGCGACAACCCGTACGGCGCCATCCTGGGCGTCTGGGCACACCCGGACGACGAGACCTACCTATGCGGTGGCCTGATGGCCCGCGCTGCCCTCGCCGGAGACCGAGTCGTCTGCATCACCGCCACTCGGGGGGAGCTCGGCTCGCCCGACGAGGAACGCTGGCCCAGCGGCGCGGCGCTGGCCGCCGTACGCGCGGCGGAGATGGAGGCCGCGCTCGCCGTCCTCGGCGTCACCGAGCACGTCTGGCTCGACTACCCCGATGGAGCGTGTGCCGGCGTGGACCAGGAGGAGGCCGTACGACGGGTCACCGCCGTGATGGCCGACGCCAGACCCGACACGGTGTTGACCTTCGGCCCGGACGGGATGACCGGCCACCCCGACCACCAGGCCGCGTGCCGCTGGGCGACTGCCGCCTTCGATGCGGTGGCCCCGCCAGGAGCCACGCTCGGCTACGCCACCAACACTCCGGAGTGGCTGGAGCGCTTCCGGGAGCCGCTGGACAAGTTCAACGTGTTCATGGGTGCCGAGCCTCCGTGCACGCCACGCGAGGAGCTGCTGATCGGTGAGCGCCTGGCGGGCGGTCTGCTGGAGACCAAGCTGCGCGCGATCCGGGCGATGACCAGCCAGGTCGAGCCGCTCGTCGCCGGTCTGGGAGAGGACTTCTTCCGCGAGGGCATGGTCGAGGAGTCCTTCCGCCGGCGCGACTGACCGGCGCGGTGCATCGGTTGTGTCTCGGGTGCCGCCTACTGTCAGCGGCATGGCGAGGGCGGCGGTGCGGGCGCCGGCGACGCGGAGCACGTTCCGCTGCGCCGAGTGCGGTTGGGCCACCGGCAAGTGGGTCGGCCGATGTGGAGAGTGCCAAGCGTGGGGCACGGTC
>JACCUZ010000059.1 GCA_013698395.1 Sporichthyaceae bacterium | reverse complement strand
CTCTTCAGCTCGGCACCCATCTGCTCCTTGGTGGCGAAGATGTGCGCGTCGTCCATCGTGAGGCCGCGTACCCGGGTCAGGCCGTGCACGACACCGGACTTCTCGTAGCGGTAGACGGTGCCGAACTCGAACAGCCGCAGCGGGAGCTCCCGGTAGGACCGGCCCCGCGACCGGTAGATCAGGATGTGGAACGGGCAGTTCATCGGCTTGAGGTAGTAGTCCGCCCCCTCCATCTGCATGGGCGGGAACATCCCCTCCTTGAACCACTGCAGGTGCCCGGAGGTCTCGAAGAGGGTCGACTTGGTGATGTGCGGGCTGTTGACGAACTCGTACCCCGACTCCTCGTGCCGCTTGCGCGAGTAGTCCTCCATCACCCGGCGCATCACCCCGCCCTTGGGGTGGAACACGGCCAGCCCGGAGCCGATCTCGTCCGGGAAGGAGAAGAGGTCGAGCTCCGCGCCGAGCTTGCGGTGGTCGCGCTTCTCCGCCTCCTCGAGCCGGTGCAGGTGAGCCTTCAGAGCGTCGCGCGACTCCCACGCGGTGCCGTAGATCCGCTGCAGCTGCGGGTTCTTCTCACTGCCGCGCCAGTAGGCGGCGGCGACCCGCATCAGCTTGTACGCGGGGATGGCGCGGGTGCTCGGCAGGTGCGGCCCACGACACAGGTCCTTCCACGCCAGCGAGCCGTCCCGGCGGTGGTTGTCGTAGATGGTCAGCTCGCCCGCCCCCACCTCGGCGTCCGCGCCGTCGGCCGCGTCCCCCGCGGTCGAGCCCTTCAGCCCGACCAGCTCGAGCTTGTACGGCTCGTCGGCCAGCTCGGAGCGTGCCTGCTCGTCGCTCACCACCCGCCGGGAGAACGTCTGGCCCTCCTTGACGATCTGCTGCATCCGCTTGTCGATGCGCGCGAGGTCCTCCGGGGTGAAGGGCGAGTCCACGTCGAAGTCGTAGTAGAAGCCGTTCTCCACCGGCGGGCCGATGCCCAGCTTGGCCCCGGGGTAGAGCTCCTGCACCGCCTGGGCCATCACGTGAGCGGTCGAGTGGCGCAGGATCGCGAGCCCGTCGGGGCTGTCGATCGCCACCGGCTCGACGTCGTCACCGTCGTCGACGACGTACGCCAAGTCGCGCAGCTCACCGCGCACCCGGGCCGCGACGACGGACGAACGGTCGCCGAGCACCTCCGCAGCCATCGTGCCCGCAGCCACCTGTCGCTCGCTGCCGGCGACCGTGATGCAGAGGTCGGACACGGTGAACCTTCCGCTGGCGGGGTCAGGACGCCCGCGATGCTATCGACCGCGTGGTCGCGTCCGACGTACGTTTCCAGGCGGCGGCCGCCGTCTAGTCCGACCGCACCTCGTCGCCGACCGTGAGTGTCCCGTGCGCCGCCACGTCGGCGTAGACGCCGAGGCAGTGCTTGGGCACGCGTACGACGGACAGCCGGGCGCTGCCCGCCGAGAGGTCGTGGCCGACCCAGTCTCGCTCCGACCCGGCGCCGGTGATCAGCTCGAGGACGACGTTCGCGCGTGGTGCCGCGATGTCGCACGAGTCGCACTCCTCGGCATGGGCGGCGTCCGTGAGCGCGGCTGTGGAGACCAGGTGCACTGGCGCGACATCGACGAAGCCGGCTCCTCCGCGGTGCTCGAGACGCAGCGGCCGGCCCAGCCAGCTCGACAGCGCCTCGGCGGCTTCCTCGGCGCCGAGGCTCGGGGCCGCCTCGGGGACGTCGACGTGCAACTCGCCGTCGACCAGCCGGGCCACCACCTCGCGCAACCGCGGCTCCTGCTTGGCCGTGACCGTCTCCCCCGAGTCGTCCACGACCGCCCAGGACCGGTCGCCCACCAGGCCGCCGTCGACGACGTCCACCGTCCCGACCGACGTACCGGACATCGACTTCACCGGGAACACCCACAGCTGGTCCACTCGGGCGAGGGAGGGCTGCAGCGGCATGGTCGCCAGCGTACGTCCGGCCCGTGCTGCGCCGCTGCCACTGGCCACCCACCGCGGCCCGCTAGCCCACCCACCCTGCTCGCTGACCCGCAGACACAACCGGGGCGCCAGACGCCTGCTGAGACCGGAAGACCGCCACAGCAGTCACACGGGCACCGGATGTGTCCGGGGGTCAGAGAGCGGCGGCCTCCGGCTGGGTGCCCGGGGTCAGAGTGCGTCGGCCTCCGACTGTGTGTCCGGGGGTCAGAGTGCGGGCGCGCGCCGGCTGGACCGCGCGAGCTCCACGAGACCGGCAACGCCGCAGGACCCGGCGATCAGCAGGAACGGCAGGGCCAGCAGGTCGCTCTGGGTCAGCCCGTGGGTCTCGCTGACCTTGGCGAGCACCTCGCCCTCCCCCAGAGGCTCTGAGCTGACCCACCACAGGCCCACCCAGCCGACCACGCCGGCCAAGACGAACCACACGGTCGCCGTTGTGGCCGGCTTCGCCTGTCTGCCGACCACGGCAAGAGCGACCAGCAGGCTGGCCGTGACCAAGAGCGGCGTGGCCGCCGCGTCGAGCCGGGTCAGCTGCCTTCCGCCGACCTCCAAGAGAACCCGGTGACCCGGCTCCGTGACGAACAGCCAGCCCACCGCGGCCACCGCGAAACCGCAACCGAGAAGCAGGCGCAGCAGCGCAGCCCCGACCGTCGTCACGCCCCTCAGGCCGTGGCCTCAGCCGTGTCGTCCTCGAGCCGGAAGCCCACCTTCATCCCGACCTGGAAGTGCTGCGGGGTGCCGTCCACGATCTGGCCCCGGACCTCGGTGACCTCGAACCAGTCAAGATGGCGAATCGTCTCGGCAGCGCGTGCGATGCCGTTACGGATGGCCTGGTCGATCCCCTCATCGGAGGTGCCGACGAGCTCGGTCACCCGGTAGGTGCGGTTGGTCATGGTCGTCTCCTTCAACCGTCGAGGCACGTTCGGGTCAACGCACGCTGCGCGGCCGCCGTCACTCCTCCGGGTACCGGAAGCCGTCCGGCTCTATCCCGAACTCGCGGCCCGCGTCGAGGAGCACGTCGA
>JACCUZ010000051.1 GCA_013698395.1 Sporichthyaceae bacterium | reverse complement strand
CAAGGAGGGTGGTACCGCGGTCGGCGTCCCTCGCCGTTCGTCCCTTCACCAGAGCTCGGCGAGACCCGCCGGCGTTGATGCAAGGACGACGATGAACGACGGCTACCGACCGATCCCTGCGCACGTGGACCTGCCAGCACTGGAGAAGGAGATCCTCGAGCTCTGGTCTCGCCAGGGCACCTTCGAGCGATCGCTGCAGCAGCCGTCGGACGCCCCGCGTTGGACGTTCTACGAGGGCCCGCCCACCGCCAACGGCCGGCCCGGCGTGCACCACGTCGAGGCCCGCGTCTTCAAGGACCTGTTCCCCCGGTTCAAGACCATGCAGGGGCGCCACGTCGTACGCAAGGCCGGCTGGGACTGCCATGGCCTGCCAGTGGAGATCGCCGTCGAGAAGGAGCTGGGCTTCAACGGGAAGCCGGACATCGAGGCCTACGGCGTGGCCGAGTTCAACGCCCGGTGCCGCGAGTCGGTGCTCCGACACGTCGGCGAGTTCGAGGCGATGACCGAGCGCATGGGCTACTGGGTCGACATGTCCGACCCCTACCGCACCATGGACCCGGACTACGTACAGAGCGTCTGGTGGTCGCTCAAGCAGGTCTTCGACTCGGGCCTGCTCACCGAGGACTACCGGGTCGCGCCGTACTGCCCGCGCTGCGGCACCACCCTGTCCGACCACGAACTTGGTCAGCCCGGTGGCTACGAGACGGTGGTCGACCCGAGCGTCTACGTCCGCTTCCCGCTGACCAGCGGGCCGTACGCCGGCACGGCCGCGCTGCTGGTCTGGACGACCACGCCGTGGACCCTCGTGTCCAACACCGCGGTGGCGGTCCGGCCCGACGTGACGTACGTCACGGCGACCAACGGCGAGGAGACCCTCGTGGTTGCCGAGCTCCTCGTCGAGGCGGCACTCGGCGAGGGCTGGGTGGTTCAGGACAAGATGTCCGGCGCGCAGATGGAGCGCTGGAGCTACCAGCGTCCGTTCCAGCTGCTCGACTGGCCCGAGCCTGAGGGCGGCGGACACGTCGGCCATTTCATCGTTCTCGCGGACTACGTCACGACCGACGACGGCACCGGCCTGGTCCACCAGGCGCCGGCTTTCGGCGCCGAGGACCTCGGAACCTGCCGGGCGTACGGGCTGCCGGTGGTACGCCCGATCCGCCCCGACGGCCACTTCGAGGAGGCGGTGCGGCTGGTCGGCGGGGCGTTTTTCAAGGACGCCGACCCGACGTTGGTGCGCGACCTCGACGAGCGCGGGCTGCTGTTCGCGCACCACCCCTACGAGCACGCCTATCCGCACTGCTGGCGGTGTCACACCCCCCTGCTCTACTACGCACAGCCCTCGTGGTACGTCCGCACCACCCAGCGAAAGGAGGCGCTGCTGGCGGAGAACGAGAAGACGAGCTGGTTCCCGGAGAACATCAAGTGGGGCCGCTACGGCGACTGGCTGAACAACAACATCGACTGGGCGCTGTCCCGGTCGCGCTACTGGGGCACGCCCCTTCCGGTGTGGCGCTGCGAGGCCGACCCGGCGCACCTGGTCTGCGTCGGCTCGCTCGCCGAGCTCGGTGAGCTGGCCGGGCGCGACCTGTCCGCCCTGGATCCCCACCGGCCGTTCGTCGACGACGTGACGCTGCCGTGCGCCGACTGTGGCGCCACCATGCACCGGGTCCCAGAGGTCATCGACGCCTGGTACGACTCGGGCTCGATGCCGTTCGCCCAGTGGGGCTATCCGCACGCACCGGGCTCCACCGACCGCTTCGAGTCCGCGTTTCCGGCGCAGTTCATCTGCGAGGCGATCGACCAGACACGTGGCTGGTTCTACACGCTGATGGCGGTCAACACCCTGGTCCACGGCCGCTCGTCGTACGAGAACGTGCTCTGCCTCGGCCACATCGTCGCCGAGGACGGCCGCAAGATGAGCAAGCACCTGGGCAACGTGCTCCAACCCATGCCGCTCATGGAGCAGCACGGCGCCGACGCGCTGCGGTGGTTCATGGCCGCCAGCGGGTCGCCATGGCTGCAGCGGCGGGTCGGTCACACGGTGCTGCAGGACGTGGTCCGCAAGACGCTGCTGACCTACTGGAACACCGCGTCGTTCCTGACGCTGTACGCCGACGCCAACGGCTGGTCACCAGCTGAGGGCCCCCCCTGGCCGGAGGTCGCGGACCGCCCGGCGCTGGACCGGTGGGCCCTCTCCGAGCTGCACCGGCTGGTCACCGAGGTCACCGAGGCCTACGAGGACTTCGACACTCCGCGCGTGGGCCGGCTCCTCGCAATGTACGTCGATGACCTCTCGAACTGGTACGTCCGCCGGTCCCGTCGCCGGTTCTGGGACGGCGACCCGGCCGCTCTGGCCACCCTGCACGAGTGCCTGTACGTCCTGACCCTGCTGATGGCGCCGGTGGTGCCGTTCGTCACCGAGCGGGTCTGGCAGGACGTCGTCCGGGCCTGGGGGCCGGACATCCCGGCGTCGGTGCACCTGGCGTCCTGGCCGTCGGTCGACGGCTCGATGGTCGATGACGGGCTGGCGCGCCAGGTGGCGCTGGTCCGGCGAGTGGTGGAGCTGGGCCGGGCCGCGCGCGCCGAGTCCAAGGTGCGCAACCGCCAACCGTTGGGCCGGGCCCTGGTCGGCGCACCGGGGTGGTCGGAGCTGCCCGACGAGCTGCGCCGCCACGTGGCCGACGAGCTCAACGTGCAAGGTTTCGACGCGCTCGCCGGCGAGCTGGTCGACCGCAGCGCCAAGGGCAACTTCCGGACGTTGGGCAGGCGCTTCGCCCAGCGCACCCCGGCAGTGGCCGCCGCCATCGCGACTACCGACCCGAGCGCCCTCTTCGAGTCGTTGCGCGCCACGGGCCAGGCGACCGTCGTCGTCGAGGGCGAGCCGGTGCAGGTCGGCCCGGATGAGGTACTGCTCACCGAGACCCCCCGGGAAGGCTGGGCCGTGGCCAGCGATGCGGGCGAGACGGTGGCCCTGGACCTGACTCTGACGCCGGAGCTGCGGCGCGCGGGCATGGCGCGCGAGGTGGTCCGGCTCGTGCAGGAGGCCCGCAAGACATCAGGGCTCCAGGTCACCGACCGGGTCGCCCTTCGGTGGGCCGCCGGGGGCGAGCTCGCCGAGGCGCTGCGCGAGCATGCGGACCTCGTCGCCCGTGAGGTGCTGGCGACCAGCTTTGAGCCCGCCGACCTGACCGTCGCGGCGGGTGATGACGTCCTGGGGAAGGACGCGGAGGGCGCCCGGGTCCATGAGAACCGGGACCTCGGGCTGCGCTTCTCGCTCACCCGTTCGGAGCAGTGATTGGGCCCCGCAGGTAAAGGTTCGGTATGGCTGCGGTCTGCGCGGCCCCCGCCACCCGCGTGAGGGGCCTCGGGGCCGGCCATTCACCCGATTGGCCGAGTGCTGCCTGCGGGTGTGACCGGCCGATACTCCGGTGACGGCCGGAGTAGGACCGGCCGCACCCCTCCCGGTGGAGGTCACGGTGACCCTGCACGTCGTTCCCCTCGGAGGCCCCGCGCCTGCGGGTCTGCGCCTGCGGGACGGCGCCGTCGCGGTCCCCGCTCTGGCCAGCCAGGTGCGCCCCGCCCTCGTACTCGGCGAGCGTGAGACCCGCGAGCTGCTCGCCGCCGCGCGAGACCAGGACGTGGCCCGCGACGGGCGCTTCTCGCCGGGACCTGCCGGCATCCAGCTGTGGGACGGGCCGTTCACCGGCCCCCATGGCACCCACGGCGAAGCGCAGCAGCTGGGTTCGGTCGACTGGAACTACGACGCGCCTGCCAAGCACTACGCGACGATCTATCGGGTCATGGTCACCCAGGCCGGCATCGACGCCGGCCACACGACCGCGTCCATCCTGGCCACGGTCCTGGCCCTCACCGGCATGACGGTCGACAGCAACCGCATCACCGCGGCGGTTCCACCAGCCCGGGACCCCTTCCGACGCCTCGCCGCAGCCGCTGCGGTCGGCAGCTGAGCCGGACCGGTTTTCCTTGATCGTGAGGGCGAGCCGGGCCGATCCGGCCCGGCCGGCCCTCACGATCACTCACTGGTGCTGGTCGGGCCCCCGGTCCATGCGGTAGCCGCCGGGCCGGTCGCCGGAGACAGGAGCACCGGGAGAGAACGGGCTGCGCTGCTGGGGCTCGCCGGGTACCAGACCTGGCTGGGGCTGGCCGGGCGCCATGCCGGGCTGGGGCTGATCTGGCTGCGGCTGGCCCGGCGCCATGCCGGGCTGGGGCTGCGGCTGTTGCGGCTGTTGCGGCTGACCTGGTTGGGCATGCTGACCCGACTGGCCGCCCTGCGGGGCGGGTGACGCGCCCGCCGACTGCCCTGAGGATCCTGGCTGGCCGGCGCCCGGTGCACCCGGTCGGTTGGCCGCCGCGGTGTCGGACCCGCGGCCGTCCAGCTCGCGCAGCTGGCCCTCGAGGTAGGACTTCAGGCGCGTGCGGTACTCCCGCTCAAAGGCACGCAGCTTCTCCACCTCGCGTTCGAGGCTGCTGCGCTCGGTCTCGAGCGCCCCGATCGTCTGCCGGTGCCTGTCCTCGGCCTCCCGTTTGAGCTGGTCGGCTCGGGTCCGGGCCTCCCCGATGATGCGGTCGGCCTGCGTACGCGCCTCGGCGATGTGCTCGTCGGCCGTCCGCTGGGCGAGGGCGAGGATGCCGGTGGCCGACTC
>JACCUZ010000048.1 GCA_013698395.1 Sporichthyaceae bacterium | reverse complement strand
GAGTCGGCCCGGGCGCTCCCGACCGGCGTCGACGAGCTCGACCGGGTGCTCGGCGGCGGTGTCGTACCCGGCTCGGTCACTCTCCTGGCTGGCGAGCCCGGTGTCGGAAAGTCGACCCTGCTGCTCGACGTGGCAGCCCGGTTCGCGCAGCGGGGCCGGGCGCTGTACGTGTCGGGTGAGGAGTCCACCTCGCAGGTGCGGCTGCGGGCCGACCGCATCGGCGCGCTGCGTGACGAGCTCTTCCTGGCCGCCGAGACCGACCTTGCGGCGGTGCTCGGACATCTCGACCAGATCCGGCCCCAGCTGCTCGTCGTCGACTCGGTGCAGACGATCGCCAGCGCCGACGTCGACGGCTCCCCCGGCAACGTCAGCCAGGTGCGCGAGGTGGCTGCTGCGCTCATCCGCGTCGCGAAGGACCGCGGCATCGCCACGATCCTGGTCGGTCACGTGACCAAGGACGGTTCGATCGCCGGCCCGCGACTGCTGGAGCACCTGGTCGACGTGGTCCTGCACTTCGAGGGCGACCGCCACTCCCGGCTGCGCATGGTGCGCGGGGTGAAGAACCGGTTCGGCCCGGCTGACGAGGTGGGCTGTTTCGACCTCACCGACGAGGGGATCACCGGGCTGCCCGATCCCAGCGGGCTGTTCCTGTCCCAGCGCTACGAAGCCGTGCCCGGCACCTGCGTGACGGTCACGGTCGAGGGCAAGCGACCGCTGGTCTCGGAGGTGCAGGCGCTGGTCGCGAAAACCCCGCACCCGACCCCCCGTCGCACGGTGAGCGGGCTGGACGGCGGCCGGCTGGCGATGATCCTGGCCGTGCTGCAGCGCCGGGCGGACATCCCCGTGGCAGCAGCCGACGTCTACGCGGCCTCGGTGGGAGGCGTCAAGCTCACAGAGCCGGCCACGGACTTAGCGGTGGCACTCGCCATCGCCGGTGCGGTGGGCAACGACCCGCTCGCCACCGGACTGGTCGCGGTCGGCGAGGTGGGGCTCGCGGGGGAGATCCGTCGGGTGACCGGCACGTCCCGGCGGCTCGCTGAAGCGGCCCGGCTCGGGTTCACCCATGCTCTGGTGCCCCCCGAGGTCGGTCGGGTGCCGGCCGGCATCGAGGCCATCGAGGTCGCGGACCTGCCGCGTGCGCTGCGCGTGGCGTTCCCCGGAGCCGAGGTGATCCCCTTTGCCAGCCGACGACGTTGACAGCCGAGGGTCTTCCTCCGATGTCGTGTCCAACTCGTGACCAGGCGACGCAACCGACATGTCTCCTGGCGCAGATACACTCCGCGCCAGAACGAGGCCAAGGACAGCGTCCAGGACTCGACCAGACCACGTGGGACGAGCGGAGCTGGAGTGGCGGGGAGCGAGCGGTTCGACGACCAGCTCCGCGCCATCCTCGCCGCGATCGCGCCCGGCACGGACCTGCGAGACGGGCTCGAGCGCATCCTTCGCGGCCGCACCGGCGCGCTGATCGTCCTGGGCTACGACCGGATGGTCGAGTCGCTGTGCACGGGCGGGTTCGTCCTGGACGTCGAGTTCAACGCCACCCGCCTGCGGGAGCTGGCCAAGATGGACGGCGCCGTCGTCGTGGACCGCGACTGCACGCGCATCCTACGCGCTGCCGTTCAGATGGTCCCCGACCCCTCCATCCCTACGGACGAGTCCGGCACCCGCCACCGCACCGCAGACCGCGTCAACAAGCAGACCGGGCTGCCCGTCGTGTCGGTGAGCCAGTCGATGAGCATCATCGCCGTGTATGTCGGCGGCCAGCGTTACGTCCTCGAGTCATCTCCTCAGATCCTGTCCCGGGCCAACCAGGCGCTAGCCACGCTCGAGCGCTACAAGCTGCGCCTCGACGAGGTGTCCGGCACCCTCTCCGCCCTCGAGATCGAGGACCTGGTCACCGTCCGCGACGTGTCGGCGGTGGGTCAGCGCCTGGAGATGGTGCGGCGCATCGCCGACGAGATCGAGTCGTACGTCGTGGAGCTGGGCACCGACGGGCGCCTGCTCACCCTCCAGCTCGACGAGCTGGTCGCCGGCGTCGACGCCGACCGTGAGCTGATCGCCCGCGACTACCTGCCGCCCTCGAGCAGCCGTCGGTCCCGCACTGCCGCAGACGTCATGGCCGACCTCGACCAGCTCGACGCGCTGGAGCTGCTCGACCTGGCAGCGGTCGCCCGGGCGATGGGCTACGCGGGTGCGGAGGTGCTCGACACGGCCGTCAGCCCTCGCGGCTACCGACTGCTAGCCCGGGTGCCCCGACTGCCCGGCACCGTCGTCGATCGGCTCGTGGACCACTTCGGGAGCCTGCAGAAGCTGCTGGCTGCCAGCATCGACGACCTCTTGACCGTCGACGGTGTGGGCGAGTCACGCGCCCGCAGCATCCGGGAAGGGCTCTCCCGGCTGGCCGAGTCCTCCATCCTGGAGCGCTACGTCTGACCTCTGCGGGCACCGGATGGGCTCCGTCAACGCCGGGCGAGCTGGAGTAGGGCACGGACCCGCCGGCGACCACCTGGCGGAAGCTGGAGCAACGCTCGGCGGCCCAGGTCACCAGCCCGTTCGCCGGCCCGGTCGATGATCTCCGGCGACCGGCGCCCGGCGTCGGCGCGCTTCCGGAGGCGCTGCAGGTCCTGCACCGTCAGCGGCCGGTTGGCCAGCGACGGTCGCTGCCGGTTGGCCCACCTGATCCCTTGACCGCTGCGCATCCGCCGGCGCACGCCGGTGCCGTCGAGGAGCGAGCCGCCGCCATCCGTCCACGAGCTGGCCGGCAGGGGTTGCCCTGGCTGATAGCCAAGCAACCGGCACAGCGCGGCCACCCGCTTCTTGTGCAACCGGGCCCAGCGCTCGGGGGTCATGGTGGTGGTCCACGCGTCGAGCCGGGAGGCGTCCAGCGGCCGGTCCGAGCGAGTCGCCCCCTCGACCTCCACGTCGGTGCCACGGTCGCTGTGGACCTCGTGGAAGGCCAGCAGCTGGTCCGACCAGGGTTCACCGAGCCAGCCGAAGAGTTCCCGCAGCACCGGCTCCGGACTGGTCAGCAGGTCCTCGTACCGACAGACGACGAACCGCTCCCCGAGCGCGGCGCCCTGGTGCAGCATCTCGATGGTGTCGCGGACCCAGAAGCGGACCGAGCGCTGCCATGGGTGGCGCATCCGGCGGCGGGTCGAGGAGGCCACGGCACCGGGGTGTCGGGTCATGCCGATGAACACGGCATCCGGGAACACCCGCCCCAGCAGCGCCAGGTGCCACACGTGGAAGGGGGTCTTGTCGCCCCACCGGGTGGCGCCGCGCTGCGCGGCGAACCCAGCGAAGAGCCTGCCGTAGAAGTTGCCGAGCTCGCGCTCCAGCTGCTCCTGGTTCAGCCCCAGTCGGCCGTACCACTCCCCCCCGAACTCCCAGAACGGCACCCACTCGTTGGCCAGGAGCACGCGTGCGAAGCCGGTCTCCTGGGCGATCGCGATGTTCTCGTGGCTGTCGAGGATGAGCCGCATCAGGGTGGTCCCCGAGCCCGCGGGGCCAACGACGAAGATCGGGCCCCTGGGGATGTCCGGCACAGATGGTCCTCTCTCGTCCAACGGCAGCGGCGTCAGCGGCGGTAAGGATGCCATGCAGGTGCCTCGTGCGAGGATCGGTCTCGCCATGCCGCCATCGCCGCTGCACGCACCGATCCTCACCTGGTACGCGCGGTCCGCCCGCGACCTGCCGTGGCGCCGGCCGGGGACGACTCCCTGGGCTGTGCTGGTGAGCGAGGTGATGCTCCAGCAGACCCCGGTGTCGCGCGTTCAACCGGTGTTCGACGCCTGGATGCGCCGGTGGCCGACGCCTGCCGCGCTCGCGGCCGAACCTGCAGGCGAGGCAGTGCGCGCGTGGGGCCGGTTGGGTTATCCCCGGCGGGCGCTCCGGCTGCATGCCGCAGCCACTGTGGTCGTCCAGCGGCATGCCGGGCACCTGCCGGCGACGTACGACGAGTTGCTCGCCCTGCCCGGCGTCGGCACCTACACCGCCGCGGCGGTGATGTCCTTCGCTCACCGTCGGCGGCACGTGGTCCTGGACACCAACGTGCGGCGTGTTCTCGCGCGGACTGTCGCCGGG
>JACCUZ010000044.1 GCA_013698395.1 Sporichthyaceae bacterium | reverse complement strand
GCGCTGTACCTGGCGGTCGCCTGGCTGCTGCCCGCCCTGGCACTGAGCACGGCGACGCTCGCCCTGTCCGCACGCCTCCCCGCCGCCGCGGCGGCCGGTTCGGTGGTGGCCCTCTGGCTCGGCGCGGTGTTCACGACGGTCCGGGCCACCGGCTCGTCGTACGCAGCCTTCGGGGCTGTCGGGCAGACCGCCTGCCTCGCGCTCATCGTGATCTCGATCGTCCTGATCTCCGGCATGCACCGCCGGGCCGCCTTCGACCTGAGGAGAGAGTCGTGACCGCTGTCGTCGTCGACGAGGTGACCAAGCGATTCGGGCGTACACAGGCGCTGGCGGGCGCGAGCCTGCAAGCCGGTGCTGGGGTCACCGGACTGCTCGGGCCTAACGGCGCCGGCAAGACCACCCTGCTGCGGATGCTGGCCACCGTCCTGGCACCCGACGCCGGCCGGATCCGGCTGCTCGGCCACGACCCGGGCAAGCCCGACGAGCGTCTCGAGATCCGCCGCCGTCTGGGCTACCTGCCGCAGGAGCCCGGCTTCCACCGCGGCTTCACCGCTTTCGAGTTCGTGGACTACGTGGCGATCCTCAAGGAGATGACCGACCGCCACGCCCGCCACGACGAGGTACGCCGGGTGCTCGACATGGTCGGCCTCACCACGGTGAGCGGCAAGAAGATCCGCGCCCTCTCGGGCGGCATGCGGCGACGCGTCGGGCTGGCCCAGGCGCTGCTCGGCGAGCCCGACCTGGTGGTGCTTGACGAGCCGACCGTGGGCCTGGACCCGGAGCAGCGGCTGCGCTTCCGCGAGATGATCTCCCGGATCGGGGAGGGCCGCAGCGTCATCCTCTCCACCCACCAGACCGAGGACGTGGCTGCACTGTGCGCCACCGTCGCGGTGATCCACGGCGGGCGCACCCTCTTCCACGGCACGCCTGCCCAGCTGGTCGAGCAGGCCCGCGGCCGGGTGTGGCTCGACGACCAACGTTCCCCGGACGCCCGGCTGGCCTGGCGCACCGGCACGGGGCAGCACCGCAACATCGGTGACGTCCCACCGGCCGGCGTGGAGCTGGTCGCCCCGACCATCGAGGACGCCTACCTGCTGCTCATCGGCGACGAGTCGGTGGCGGTGGCGGCGTGAGCTCGGTGCCCGCCCGCACAAGTGACGACGTCCTCGCCGGCGCACCCGAGGCGGTGGCCCGCCGTACGACGCCCGTTCCCGTCGAGCTCGGCCGCTGCGAGGCGGCCCGGTTGACCAGGCACCCCCTGATCCTCGTCGCGCTGGCCTACATCGCCCTCGTCATGGTCCTCGAGGGGGACAGCGGCCCGCGTTCGGCATACACCCTGGTGACCGACATGCCGGCCTTCATGCTGGGGCCGTTCGTGTTCTTCGCCGCCAACCTGTCGGCCAGCAGGGAACGCCGGCACGGCAACGAGGAGTGGCTGGACTCGATGCCCGCCACGAGTGCCGACCGGACCCGGGCGGCCCAGCTCGCCGTCGTGGGACCGCTGGTCCTTGTCACCGCCCTGGTCCTTGTTGCGCTGGCTGTCACGCTGTCCACCGACCAATTCATCAGCAAGCCGCCGGCACTGGAGGTCCTCAGCGGCCTGCTGCCGCTGCTCGGCGCCGGGCTGCTGGGAGTGATGGTCGCCCGGTGGCTGCCCTGGCCGGGCATGGCGGCGCTGGTGATGGTGGCGCTGGTCGCCACGCACATCGCGCTCGCAGACCGGTTGCGGCTGTTGGGCGCGTTCGTCGAGTGGGCCGCCTGGCCCGCGAGCGACGACAGCTCGGTGTGGGCGGGGGTCATCCCGGGATCCCGCGGCTGGCACGTCATCTACGTGCTCGCGCTGTGCGCCATGGCGGCCGCCGGCGCCCACCTGGGGCACGCCCGGCGCAAGCTGCCCGTGCTCGCCCTCGGCGGGGCGTTCACCGCCGTCGCCGTGGTCGCCGGATGGGCTCAGCTGGCGTGAGCGGCGTGGCGATGCGTACGTCGTGGGCGCTCGGCTGGAACGAAGCGCGGCGGCTGGTGGCCCACCCTGCGTACCTGGTCGGGGCGTTCGTCATCGTCCCGACGATGGGGCTGAGTGCAGTGGCCGGCGCGAGTTTCCCGTCTGCCCGGCAGGTCTTCGACTTCGTCGTCAACGTCCAGCTGGTCTGGTACGGCCTGGTGTCGTTGTTGGCCGCCGGCCTGGTCGCCTCTCTCGCCCGGCGCAGCAGGGCCGAGGAGGTGCTCGAGTCCCAGCCGGCCGGGCCGGGCACGAGGGCAGCCGCGCGCTGCCTCGCCGTGCTGCTCGGACCGGCGACATTGTCAGTGGTGCTGACCGGTGGGGTCTGGCTGCTCGAGCGCAGCCAGGACCAGCCGTTCGGGACGTTCACCGGTGCCGAGCTGGCCCAGGTCCCGTTCGTGGTCCTCGGCGCGGGTCTGCTCGGAGTGCTCGCGGCCCGCTGGATGCGCTGGCGGGGCGGGCTGCTCGTCGCGCTGGTCGGGACCGTCGTGGCGACCGGGTGGGTCCTCGGGCAGGGCCGCTTCGGCTGGCTCGCGCCCTGGACCACGTCGCGCACCCTGCTCGACGACGACGACTTCGCCGACGGCTCACAGCTCTGGCACGCGGCCTACCTGGCCCTGCTCTGCGGCTTGGCTTTCGTCGCCGTGTGCCTGTCCGACGCGGTCCGCAAGGTCCCGCTGGTCGCCCTAAGCGCGGTCGTCGCCGGCCTGGCCGCCTTCGTCGGCTGGGCACAGCTGCCGTGACCGTTCGCCAGGTCGTGTCGCTCCTCCGGCCGCTGCGGTCGGCGATCCGATGGCAGCCAGGCGTTGCGTCTTGGGGGCTTATCGCCCTGCTGCTGGTCTTGAAGGACTCGGCCCTCGACGACCCGGGCTCGGCCCTGCTGCTCGTACGGGCTATCGGGGTGATGGCGGTGCTCGGTGCGGCGTTCGTGCTCGACGACGAGGCGGCCGCCACCCTGGAATCGTCCCCGTCGACGGTGGCCTGGCGCCGGAGCCTGAGGTTCCTCACCGCGGCGATCCTCGTCGCGGTGCCCTGGGCTGTTGCCTGGTGGCGGGTCGATGCCCACGGAACCAGTGCGCCGTGGGCCGGGCTGACCATCGAGCTGGCGGCCTTGCTCGCGCTTGCCCTTGCGACCGCGGCGGGTGTCACCCGCTGGGCGGGCACGACCGATCCTGGGGTGGCCACGACCCCCGTCGTCTTCGGGGTTGTCCTCGGCGCCTTCCAGCTGCCCCCGAGGCTGGCGCTCTACGGTGCTCCGGGCCCAGGCTGGGACGCGGCGCACCTGCGCTGGTGGGTGCTGCTCGCCGCCGCAGCGCTGGTCCTGCTCTGGTGCGGCCGCGACCCCGCGGCAGGACGTCCGGCACCCGTCAGCTGGCCGCATTGACCACGTATACGTGGTCAATGCCCGCTGCGCCAGGCGTCGACGCCTGCTGAAGCGGGCCCTCGCCTAGCAAGGTGGGCGGGCGAAACCGGGCCACGGCGTGCAGCGTGGCCGGCGAGCGGGTCGGCTCCGATGTTCCGGCGTGCGAGGCTGGTGACGTGAAGGTCCACGTCATCCAGCTGGCCTATGCCGACTCCGAACCGCTCGCCGAGCGCACCGAGCGGGTGTCCGGTCTTGTCCGCGCGCAGCAGGGTGCGGACCTCGTTGTCCTCCCTGAGCTGTGGCCACAGGGCGGCTTCTCCTACGACCGGTGGGAAGCGGAGGCCCAGCCGCTCGACGGCCCCGTCGTCGAGTCGCTGCGGACCGCGGCCCGCGACCTCGGCGCCATGGTGCACATGGGCTCCCTCGTCGAACGTGACGAAACAGGTCGGCTCTTCAACACTTCGGTGCTCATTGGAACGGCCGGCGAGGTCTTAGCGACGTACCGCAAGGTCCATCTCTTCGGGTTCGGCGACGGTGAGCCCAAGCTGATGACGGCGGGCGACGGCCCGGTCGTGCACGGCAACCTGGGCCTGGCCACCTGCTACGACCTGCGCTTCCCCGAGCTGTTCCGCCGGCTGCTCGACGACGGCGCCGAACTCGTGCTGGTCGTTGCCGCGTGGCCGGCCAAGCGGGTCGCCCACTGGCGGCTGCTCGCGCAGGCGCGCGCCGTGGAGAACCAGTCGTACGTCGTCGCCTGCAACACGGCCGGCACGCACGCGGGCGTGCCGATGGGGGGCGGCTCCCTGGTCGTCGACCCGTGGGGCCAGTTTGTCGCCGAGGCGGACACCGACCGCGAGCAGGTCCTGGTCGCGGACCTCGACCTTGACCTCGTCGCGCAGACCAGGCAGAGCTTCCCCGTCCTGGCCGACCGCCGAATCTGATCAGGCAGAAGCGGAGCGGTCCCCTCAGCGCAGCGGCCGGTCCTCCGCGGCCCCCTCCTGGGGTCCACCGCCCGAGTCGATGGTGGGCGCATCGGGCCCGTCCGGGTCGGGCTCCGCGGGTGGGACCACGAGGTCCTCGGTGGCGCTGTCGATGACGGTCTCGGCGGCGTCGTCGGGCAGGTCGTGGTCGGCGCTGGTCTCGGTCATGGCGGCGTCCTACCCCACGCGCAGTGGTGCTAGGCCCGTTGTCTCACCGGTCGCGGAGCGTGGGGAAGCGCTGGGTCTCCCCGGCGTACCCAGGTCGGTGCACGTCGTGTTCGTACCACTCGTGTTCGCTAGTCGACTCCGCCGTCTGGGCACCCCCACGGTCGTACGCCGGCGCGCCCGGCCGCGACCGGCCCCGAGGCGCGGGCCGGCGCGTCATGACGACCTGCATGACCAGGATGAGGATGCCCGCCCAGATCAGGATGAGCCCGAGATCGAGCACGTCGATGTACTTCTCGACCTCGCGGGGGACGTCCACCGCGAACATGAGCACGGCTCCGACGGCCATCAGGACCACCGCGGTGCCGATGGACCCGATGCCGACGGGGGGCCGTCCGGTGTGCGAGGGGGGCGGAAGAGGCATGCGGAAACTCCTCTGACGGGTCAAGCGGAGACAGCCAGACACCAAGAGGTCGGCGCACCCCTCAGCGGGGGCACGCCGACCTCCGGTACGCGACTAGGGGCGGTCGTCGTAAACCCTGCGCTCCTCGACAACGTCGCTGCGACCCCGGTTGCGCGGGCCCCAGATGAACGCGGTCATGATCAGCCCGATGAGGCCGACGATCATAAGGATGTAGCCGACGACGTTGATGTCCAGACCGGACACGTCGAAATTGACGGCGAAAGCGAGGATGGCGCCGAGCGCGATCAGGAAGATGCTCACCCCGATGCCCATGTATTCCCTCCCGGAGGTCAACCAGCACGCCGGTCCGCACCTGGCGGAGAGGACCGAACCGGGCCGACGGGTTTGCCGACCGCGATTGCTCGTGTACCCGCCATGACGAGCAGGCACACCGGAGACATCCGATCAGGTGGGTGACATATCACCACGAACCGGTCAGAAGGCGTCTTCCGGCACCTCCATGAGGGAGTTGTCGACAATCTCCGCCACGGCACGATGGGCGCTGATCAGCGGCAGAGCCTCCCGGGCGAAGAACCGGGCGGCCGCCACCTTGCCCGTGTAGAAGGCCCGGTCGCGACCAGCGGCCCCGGCGTCAAGCGCCGCCGTCGCCACCACGGCCTGCCGCAGCAACAGCCACCCCGTGACCAGGTCACCGCAGGCCAGCAACAGTCGGGTGGTGTTCTGCCCGACCTGGTAGATGGCCGTGACGTCCTTGGCCGACGCGGTGAGCGCCGAGACCATCGTGGCGACGATGCCCTGGACGTCCTCGAGCGCCTTGCCGAGCAGCTCGCGCTCCACGCGCAGGGCACCGTTGCCCTCGTCCCCCTTCGCAAACTCCTGGATGTCGGTCATCAGCTTGGTCAGCGCCTGGCCCCTGTCCCGCACGATCTTGCGGAAGAACAGGTCCATTCCCTGGATCGCGGTGGTGCCCTCGTAGAGGGTGTCGATCTTGGAGTCCCGGATGTACTGCTCGATGGGGTAGTCCTGAAGGTAGCCGGACCCCCCGAAGGTCTGCAGCGTCTGGGCCCCGAGCAGCTCGTAGGACTTCTCCGAGCCGAACCCCTTGACGATCGGCAGCAGCAGGTCGTTGAGCCGGACGGCGAGGTCGTAGCCGGCGCCGGGCTCCCCGGTGGCCTCGGCCAGGGCGATCTCGTCCTGGACGGTTGCCGTGTAGAGCAGCAGCGCCCGCATGCCTTCGGCGTACGCCTTCTGCATCATCAGCGACCGGCGTACCTCGGGATGGTGGGTGATGGTCACCCGCGGCGCGGTCTTGTCCGTCATCCGCGTGAGATCGGGCCCTTGTACGCGGGTCTTGGCGTAGTCGAGCGCGTTGAGGTATCCCGTGGACAGGGTCGCAATGGCCTTAGTGCCGACCAGCATCCGGGCGAACTCGATGACCTTGAACATCTGTGCGATGCCGTCATGGACGTCGCCGACCAGCCAGCCGACGGCGGGCTCACGGTCGCCGAAGGTCAGCTCGCAGGTGGTCGAGGCCTTGAGCCCCATCTTGTGCTCGAGGTTGGTGGTGTAGACGCCGTTGCGTTCGCCGAGCTCGCCGGTGGCCCAGTCGAAGTGGAACTTCGGGACGATGAACAGCGACAGGCCCTTCGTGCCCGGCCCGGCTCCCTCGGGGCGGGCAAGCACCAGGTGGACGATGTTCTCGGCCATGTCGTGCTCGGCGGAGGTGATGAAGCGCTTGACGCCCTCGATGTGCCAGGTGCCGTCGGGCTGCGGCCGGGCCTTGGTCCGGCCGGCACCGACGTCTGACCCGGCGTCGGGCTCGGTGAGCACCATGGTCGCCCCCCAGCGCCGCTCGACGATGTGCCTGGCGACGGCGCGCTGCTCGGGGGTGCCCAGCCGATGGATCACATGGGCGAAGCTCGGTCCGCAGGCGAACATGTGCACGGCGGGGTTCGAGCCCAGCACCAGCTCCGCGACCGCCCAGCGCAGGCTCGGCGGCGCGACCGTGCCGCCGAGGTCCTCCGGCAGGTCCAGGCGCCACCACTCGGCGTCCATGTACGCCTGGTACGACGCCCGGAACGCGGCCGGCATCCGCACCGAGCGGGTGGCCGGGTCGTAGACGGGCGGGTTGCGGTCCGAGTCGAGCAGGGAATCGGCCAGCTCGGAGGTGGCCAGGCGCTCGACCTCGGCGAGGATGCTGCGTGCGGTGTCCTGGTCGATCTCCGCGTAGGGGCCTGTTCCGAGGATGTGCTGGCGCCCGAAGACCTCGAAGAGGTTGAACTCGATGTCGCGCAGGTTGCTCTTGTAGTGACCCATCGGGCGCTCCCTCGGTTACCCGCCAGTAACAAGACCTATGCTACTCGCGAGTAACCACGAACGGGCGGCGTCTTCCACAGAAATCTGGCCGCGGTGCTAGCCGGCCAGCCGCACCCCGTCGAGCACATCGGCCATCAGCCGGTACCTCGCCTGCGGGCTGAGCCCCATGAAGTGCAGCGCGTGCGGGCTGGCGACCGCGGGGCGGTCGCGGTAGCTGTCCGCCGAGCTGTTGAAGACCTCGCCCTCCCCGCGCGGGCCGAGGAACGGCTGGTTCCACCTGGCCGGCAGCCAGCTGGTCCCGGCGAGAAAGGGGGTGCCGACACCTGGGCGAGCCCAGTGATAGCGCTCGTCGCCGCGGTCCCAGCCCAGCGCCGCGAGGACCGCACCCTGGTCCGCCCACGGCCCCGGCTGCGGCCCGGCCTCCAGCACGGCGTCGAGGAACCCGGCGGCGCGCGAGCCACCGAGCAGCCACACGCCGGTGTTGGGGTTGACCCGGTGCTCGGCGGGGACCTGCTCGAGCACCAGTGCCTGGAAGTGCCCGGGATGGAGATGGTCTGCGATGTCCTCGTCGTCGCGCAGCAGAAGGACGTCCGCGTCGAGCCACAGCACCTGCTCGTAGCGGTCTAGCGCATCGCGCAGCAGCGCCACCTTCGCCCACTTCGCCGCCTGAGCGCCGGAGTCGGCGCCGGTCCCGTCGGCGGGCAGGTCGGTCAGCCGCAGGTCGTAGCCCCAGCGCGTGGCGTACCGCTGGAACGTCGGGGCGGCCAGTTCGTAGAGCACCCGGCGCATCATCGGACCGGCCGCGGTGACCAGCGCTCGGCGTACGTGGGCGCCGCCGTCGTAGGTGCGCTGACTGCGCCACTGGTCCATGGCGCTCACTGTCACGGGCACAGGTCACGCTCAGGTCGTACGCCAGATGACGGTCACGCAT
>JACCUZ010000035.1 GCA_013698395.1 Sporichthyaceae bacterium | reverse complement strand
GGGCTCAGCCACGGGCCTTCGAGGTGGATGCCGGCGAGGACGCCTTGCTCGACCAAATCGGCCAACAGCGCAACGGAGCGCTCCAGGTCGGACGGGCTGGCTGAGACCAGGCTGGCCATCGTGGTGGTGGTTCCGTGGCGGAGGTGGAACGCCGCGACGCGGGCGAGCTTGTCGACGTCGACAGAGGTGTACGCCGCGCCGGCACCGCCGTGGACGTGCATGTCGACGAAGCCCGGGGTCAGCACGCAGCCCGGGAAGTCCTGGTCGGGGGCGCCGTCCGGCAGCCCGCCACCTACCCCGACGATGCGGTCTCCTCGGGTCCGGACCCAGCCGGGGGAGTGCTGACCCGTGGGGTGTAGGACGTTCGAGGCGGTCAGCAGCACAGAGTCGTCCGCAGCACAGAGTCGTCCGCAGCAGGAGATGGTCTCAAAGGGTCTCGGTCACCTTGCTCAACCCGCGGGGCGCATCGGGGTTCTCTCCGCGCGCCAGCGCGAGATGCCGGGCCAGGTGCTGGAACGGCAGGATCTCGAGGAGCGGCGAGAGGTCTTCCCGCACCCCGTCCGGGAGCGCCACGCCGTCCTGGAACTCGGCGACGTGCTCGGCCGAGCCGACGCAGAACACGTCGGCCCGGACCTCCCGCAGCCGCGGAACCACCTGGCGCATGGCGTCGCCCCCGGTGCCGCCGGCCATGACAGCCAGGACGGGGACCTGGGGATCGATCATGGCCAGTGGACCGTGCAGCAGGTCGGCCCCGGAGAACGCCTGAGCGGACAGGTACGAGGTCTCCATCAGCTTCAGCGCTGCCTCCCGCGCCGTCGGATAGGAGTAGCCACGTCCGGTCGTCACGAGCCGCTGGGCGAACCGGTAGCGGTCTGCGACGGAGGCCAGCCTCTCCCCGGCGGCCAGCATCTGCGCTCCCAGCTCGGGCAGGGCAGCCGTGTCCCCGGTCGGTCCGTCGCGCACCCGCTCGAAGAGCAGCGCGAGGGCCAGCAGCTGGGCGGTGTAGGACTTGGTCGCCGCCACCGCGATCTCGGGACCGGCGAGCACGTCGAGATGGAGGTCCGCCGCCTCGGCTAGGGGAGAGGCGGGGTTGTTGGTCACCGCCACGGTGAGTGCTCCCTGGGCCCGCGCCACCTCCATCGTCGTGACCAGGTCCGGCGACCCACCCGACTGGCTGATGCCGATCAGCAGGACGTCACGCAGGTCGGGGCGCGCACCGTACGCAGTCATGGTGGACGCCGACACCAGTCCCGCGGGCAGGCCGTGCAGGATCTCCACCACGTACTTGGCGTACAGCGCCGCGTGGTCGCTCGTCCCCCGGGCCGCGAGCAGCACGAACCTGGGGGAGCGCCGGTTGATGATCCCGGCCGCGTCCCGGAACTGATCGCGACCTTCACCCAGCAGTCGCGACCAGACCGCCGGCTGCTCGTCGATCTCCGCCGCCATAAGACGGCCGGCCTCCGTCACCGCGGAGCTCTCGGCTACTTGATCGACCCGGCGGTGAGGCCGCCGACGAGGTGCTTTTCGATCACCGCGAAGAGGATGACCACCGGCACGATGGCGATGATCGCTGCTGCGAACAGCTGGTCCCAGTTCTGCTCGTAGCCGGTGACGTAGGAGTTGATCCCGACCGTCAACGGCTTCTTCGCGTCGTCCTGCATGAGGGTCAGCGCGACGACGTACTCGTTCCACGCGGCGATGAAGGTGAAGATGACCGCGGTGACGAGCCCCGGCCTCGTCAGCGGCAGCATGATGCGCCACAGGGTGCCCAGCCGGCCGCACCCGTCCAGGTGTGCCGCCTCCTCGACCTCGTCCGGGATCGCGGAGAAGAACCCGTGCAGGATCCACACCGCGAAGGCCAGGTTGAACGCGGAGTTCGTGAGGATGATCGCCAGATAGGTGTTGACGAGGCTGAGCTCGAAGAACTGGCGGTAGAGCCCCACGACGAGCGAGGTCGGGGCGAACATCTGGGTCACGAGTACGAGGAACAGGAAGGGTATGCGGCCTGGGAACTTGTGACGCGCCGTGAAGTAGGCCGCCGGCACCGCGACGAGCACGACGATGAGCGTGGAGGTGGTGGCGACCAGCACGGAGGTCTTCAGCCAGTTCAGGAACCGTGTGTCGGAGAGCACCGTGTTGAACGTGGTGAACTGCCAGTCCCTGGGCCAGAACGTCGTGGGCGTCCGCAGCACGTCCTTGCTGGCACGCAGCGCGTCCAGCAGCATCACGATGTAAGGCCCCAGGAAGACTGCGACGACCGCGAGGCCCCCGAGTGGCAGCAGGAAGCGGCGGCGGTTCGACCGGCCGGGCTGGCGAGGGCGAGGCACCGACGTCGCCGTGGTCACCGCCGTCATCGCAGCTCCTCCTGCGGCCTGGCCACCTTCAGGTACACGACCACGATGGCCAGGATGAACAGGACGTTGAAGACACCGGCTGCCGCGGACATGCCGACGTCCTTCTCGGCGCTCTTGAACGCCAGCTTGTACGCGAAGGTGATGCTCGTGTCGTGGATGAACCCGGGGTTGCGCTCGTTCAAGGTGTAGATGATCGGGAACGAGTTGAACACGTAGATCATGTTCAGCACGCTCGCCACCAGGATTGCGGGGCGCAGCAGTGGCAGGGTGATGCGCCAGTACGTCTGCCACGGCGTGGCCCCGTCCACGCGCGCCGCCTCGTAGACGTCGGTGGGGATCGCGTGCAGCCCGGCGAGGAAGACGTACGCCGTAAACGGGATCGAGACGAAGACACCGACGGCGACCATCGATGACATGGTCCACCGGTCGTCACCGAGGAAGTCGATGGGCTTGTCGACGATGTTCAGGTTCACCAGGACGGCGTTCAGGATGCCGTGGTAGTAGTCGTACATCAGGGTGAACAGCCGAGCGGTGATGACCAGCGACGCCGCCCAGGGCACGATGATCGCCCACCGGACCAGCCGGCGGCCGGCGAACTCCTTGGCCAGGAACTGCGCCAGCCCGAGGCTGAGCAGGAC
>JACCUZ010000026.1 GCA_013698395.1 Sporichthyaceae bacterium | reverse complement strand
CGAGTCCTACGCGCGGCTGACCGTGCGGTCGGAGGTCGAGGACGACCTGGCCCGGCTGGTGATGCGACTGCACACCCACGGGGTCAACCCCACCGACCCCGGCGAGGTGGTGATCCGCGAGGTGGAGGCCGACGGGGTCTTCCCGGACGACTTCTACTCCACGACCAACCTCGAGACGGTTGTGCGCCTCGGCGGGCACTGGGTGCCGGTCGAGCACCCGGAGATGGACTGCGGGATCATCATCGACAGAGACCGGGCGTGCACGATCGCGGTCAGCGACATCAAGGCCGGTGACCGCCTCGTCTGCGGAGCCAGCGGGGTGAAGGTCGTGCCGCTGCCCGCGATCGACCGCAGCATCGGCGGCTTCGAGTTCATGAACTCGGAGGTCTCCTCGGAGAAGCCGCAGGCGCTGCTGGTGCGCCAGATCGCCCAGCAGATGCGCGAGGTGAAGTCGGAGGGCAAGAAGATCCTCTGGGTCGGCGGCCCGGCGGTGGTGCACACCGGTGCGGCTCCGGCGATGGTGGCGCTGGTCGAGGCGGGGTACGTCGATGTGCTGTTCGCCGGCAATGCCCTGGCGACCCACGACATCGAGGCGGCGCTGTTCGGCACCTCGTTGGGGGTGGACCTGACCCAGGGTCGCGGGGTCGAGCACGGCCACGAGCACCACATCCGGGCGATCAACCAGATCCGCAAGGCCGGGTCGATCGCGTCCGCGGTCTCGTCCGGGGTCCTGACCTCCGGGGTGATGCACTCGATGGTCACGAACAAGAAGGAGTTCGTGCTGGTCGGGTCGGTGCGCGACGACGGCCCGCTGCCCGACGTCTACACCGACGTGATCGAGGGGCAGCGCGCCATGCGCGCCGGCCTTAAGGACGTGGGGTTCGCCATCATGGTCGCGACGATGCTCCACTCGGTGGCGACCGGAAACATCCTGCCCGCGTCGATCCCGCTGGTGTGCGTCGACATCAACCCGGCCACCGTGACCAAGCTCGCCGACCGCGGCTCCGCCCAGGCCCGCGGGATCGTCACCGACATCGGGCTGTTCCTCGAGCAACTCGCACTTGAGCTGGCGCCGGCGTACCGCGAGGGCAACCGCCCGGGCGAGGACGGCTGAGCGCTCGCCCGGGGCTGGACAGCGTGGCGCTCGGGCGCCACAATTGTGGCCATGAGCACCGAACCGTTGCGGTCCGTCCGCGACCACCTGTCTGAGGTTGTGGACCGCGTCGAGAATCAGCACGAACGTGTCGTGGTCACGCGCAACGGTCACCCGGCCGCCGTATTGATCAGTCCCGAGGACCTCGAGCAGATGGAGGAGACCCTCGCTGTGCTGGGGGACAAGGAAGCCCTGGCCGACATCCGGGAGGCCGACGAGGCCTACGCACGCGGAGACGTGCTTCGCGGGGCGGAGGCCGTCCGCTCCCTCCGCCCGTGATAGGTGATGCTGCGTACCTGCTGGTCCTGACGCCGCCCGCGTAGCGGGCGCTGGCTGAGAACCTGCCCGAAGCCGTGGCAGCCGCGGTGATCGAGTTCCTGACTCAGGCCCTGGTGCGGCAGCCGCGGCGAGTCGGCAGGCCGCTGCGCGACGACCTTGCGGGCGTGTGGTCTGCGCGACGCGGCACCTACCGTGTCCTCTACCGAGTCCGCGACGACCTCCACGAGGTGGTCGTGCTGCGCATCGAGCACCGGCGCGACGTCTACCGACCGATGTAGTGGCGCTCAGTCCCTCGGCAGCCGCACGGCGACCAGTCTCCGACGTGGCGCCGTCAATCGCCCAACCTGGGCAATTGTGTCACGATGGACCCCATGTCATCAGACCTGACCCTGATCGAGGTGGACGAACGGGGACGCACGAGCCTCGGCAGGCTGCATCCCGAGCCCGGTCGCTATCTGGGGGAGGTGCAGTCCGACGGCACGGTCATCCTGCACCCGGCGTCCGTCACGACAGCAGCGCAGGCCAGGCTGCTAGGACGCACGGACGTCATGCGGGCGATCGACGACCTGGCAGCTGAACCGGACTCAGGTGTCCGGCGAGGTAGACCGCGCCGGAAGTAACGAGCACGGTGACCCGGGAGCCGCTCTACGCCACTCAAGCCGCTGACGCCATCGATCAGCTGAGGCTGGGGAGCGACGCTGACCTGTACGACGCGGTGTGCCATGCGATCGACCTCGTCTGTGACCACGGGGACACCGCCGCCGCTCGGCGGGAGCAGCTGCGGACCACCAGCGGCTCACCGGTGTGGAAGGTGGCCTTGCGGACGCGCCATGCCGACTGGGTGCTGCTCTGGTGGCCGGTCGGGAGCGACGCGCAGATCTACTACATCGGACGGCTGTGAACGCTGAGCCGGCTCAGTCTCTCGGGACCCGGACGGTGACGAGCACCGGGCCGGTGGTCGCTAGCCCGTTCGACGCCCGGCCGGTCGACGACCTCGTAGTCGAGCACCTCGACGTGCTCGTTACTAGTGGCCCTCGAGCTGGCTCCCAGCTACCGAGCGGGCGAGCGCCCCGGCGACGAGGCGTAGCTCTCAGCGGTCCCCCTGCCGGCGTCCTGGACACGGTCCCACCATTCGGCCACCGGGACATACCTCCACACCGCGAGCCCTGCGGCGATCAGGAGGAGGAGCAGCAGCACCCGCATCGTGCGCCGGAGGCGCCGCAGTCGGCGTGCCCGGCGCTGGTGCTTCGGGTCGAGCTTCGCGGCATGAGACTGGAGCTCGATGCTCGTCGCATGCGCCTCGCGGGCCCGCTCCACGTCGATAGGTGGAGCCGCGTGCTTGTGCATAGCCCCGGTGTCGACAATCTCCGGCAGCGGCTCGTCGCGGGTCTGCCTCGCGTGCGCCCGCACAAGCCCCCCTTCGGCCAGCCAGCGTGCCTTGTGGTGGAACCGTAGGTCCGAGCGCGTGTATCGGCAAGGGGCGACGTACTCGGCGCGGGTCTACCCTGGTGCCGCCAATGGCACTGAGTGAGCCCGCTCCCAAGTCCGGGCCCGAGAATCACTGCCGGCGGCAGGGACGCGCTCCCGGCGACTCACCCCCGGCCGCCGGAGCGCGCTCCTACCTCTTGGTGGCCCGAGGAGCCCCCTCCTGCAGCAACGCCCCCTCGGCGCCAACGGTGAGCAGGCCCTCAGATTGCTCTTGTTATCTCGGCTCGGGTATCGGTTGATGGTGCAGAGGGTTCTCGACGAACGGTTGATGTCAGACGTGTCAATCGACGGGCACCGTCACTGTGGCCAGAACCGGCCGGTGGTCGCTCGCCCGCTCGACGCCAGGTGCGTCGACCACCCTGTAGTCCAGCACCGCGACCCGCTCAGTGCCGAGGACGCCGTCGATTCGCTTGGTCGGTCCGTCCGCGGGGTAGGTGGGGCCGCTGCCGGGGCCGAGGTCGCGCAGGCCGTCGTGGTGGAGCGCCTTCCAGGCGGCATGGCCCGGTCGCTCGTTGATGTCCCCCGCGACCAGCGCGTGCTCGTTGCCTAGCGATCTGCAGACGCTGGTCGCCCGGTGCGTGTGCTCGAGCCGCTGCTGCGCATCGAGGGGGAGGTGGATGCTCGCGACGACCAGCCCGGCACCGCCCTTGCTGACCACCGCAGCGGCGACGCCGCGAGCTGGCCATCCCCACTGGCGCGACAGGCACACCCCGTCGGCTCGCTTCACGTCAACCCGCAGGCTGGCGAACAGTGCCGACCCCCCGGTCGTGCCTCCGCCCGTGACGTACAGCAGCCCGCATCTGCGAGCCAGCGCGGCGCACTTGGCCCGCCAACGCAGGTACTTCGGCGCTTCCTGGACACAGACGACATCCGGGTCGATGTCGCGCACGATCCGAGCCAAGACTTTGGTCTCGTCACGCAGCCCGTGCACGTTCCACGACAGGACGCGCAGCTCAGCGGTGCGGTCGGTCACCGACGACGGGCCAGGTCAGCGGCTCCGACGACTCCTGCGTCGTTTCCCAACTCGGCGGACAGCACCCGAGCGAGTGGCCGTCGTCCCCGGCCGGTGAGAAGTTCCTCGAAAGCGGCAGCTGTCGGCGCCAGCAGCACGTCGCCGGCTTCCGAGACCCCTCCTCCAAGTACGAAGCACTCGGGGTCGAGGACGGCCGCGAGGTCCGCGAGCCCCTGGCCCACCCAGTGCCCCAGCGACCGGAACGCCGCCAAGGCCACCGGATCCCCGGCGTGCGCTGCCTGGGTGACGTGCTGGCCGGTGATGCCCTCGGGTGTCCCGTCGCCCAGACCCAGCAGCAGCTCGGCGTCCGATCGCGACTCGCCGGCCCTCTCCCGCGCGTCGCGGACGAGCGCCCCACCGGACGCGTACTGCTCCCAACACCCGCGCTGGCCACACCCACACTGCCGGCCATTCTCGACCATCTGGATGTGGCCGATCTCCGCACCCGCACCGAACCCGCCACGGAAAAGCTCGCCCGCGGTGATGATGCCGCCGCCGATCCCGGTCCCGATCGTGACGCAAACGATGAAGCGTTCGCCGCGGGCCGCCCCGAACCGGGCCTCCCCCCATGCGGCGGCGTTCGCGTCGTTCTCGACCACCGCTGGCAAGCCGATGCGCTTTTCCACCTCCACCCGCAGCGGCCCGTCTCGCCAGCCGAGCAGGTTGGGAGCGAAGTAGACGATGGAGCGCGTCGCGTCGACGAAGCCCGCGATGGCGACACCAACCGCCTCGACCTCGTGCTGCGCGCGCAACGTCTCGATCACCGCGACGATCGCCTCGGTCGTGGCCACCGCGTCGCGCGCTGGGGTGCTCAGCCGGTGCTTGGCCAAGATGGTGCCGTCCTCGTCCACCACGCCGCCGGCGACCTTGGTTCCCCCGATGTCGACGCCGATCGTGAGGCTCACGGGCGGCCGCTCTCCCGACTG
>JACCUZ010000023.1 GCA_013698395.1 Sporichthyaceae bacterium | reverse complement strand
ACATCGTCTTCCCGGCCGCGATCTTGCAACCGCCGTTCTTCGACCCTGACGCGGACGAGGCCGTCAACTACGGCGGGATCGGCTCGGTCATCGGCCACGAGATCGGGCACGGGTTCGATGATCAAGGGTCGCGCTACGACGGCGACGGGAACCTGGTCGACTGGTGGACCGAGGGGGACCGGACCCGATTCGACGAGCGAGCGCAGGCGTTGGTCGCGCAGTACTCCGGGTTCGAGCCGCGCGACCTGCCCGGCCGTACAGTCAACGGCGCGCTGACCGTAGGGGAGAACATCGGGGACCTCGGTGGCCTGGGGATCGCCTACCAGGCGTACCGCATCGCGCTCGGTGACGACGAGCCGCCGGTGGTCGACGGGCTCACCGGCGCGCAGCGGTTCTTCATGGGCTGGGCGCAGTGCTGGATGTCGGTCGCGCGCGAGGCCGAGGCGATCCGCCGGCTGTCCATCGACCCGCACTCCCCACCGGAGTTCCGGGCCAACGTCGTGCGCAACCTCGACGAGTTCTACGCCGCGTTCGACGTCGGCGAGGCCGACGCGCTCTGGCTCGACCCGGCCGAGCGCGTACGGATCTGGTGAACACAGCGGTCCACATGCCCCGGCCGGGTCGAGACCTGCGCCGCTGAACCGGAACGCTCGCCGGTACGTCATGAGGGCAGCACGACTGTCACAGTGGAAGGAACGACCATGGCGGGTTCCAGCTCGACGACGCGATGCCTGGCCGCCGGCGCGATCGGGCTCGCCATGACCGCCACCCTGCCGGCCGCGGCGGCGACGGCCGGGGGTTCCGGAGCGGAGGTCGAGCCGACGCCTCCGACCGCACGCGCAGCCGCGTTCAACGCCGCGTCGTTCACCGCGCCCGACGACGGTTGGGCGGTCGGGACGATCGGGGAGTTGAGCGGGTCGGGCTTCGACACGCTCATCGAGCACTGGAACGGGACGGCCTGGGAGCTCGTGCCCACCCCAGCGATCATGTACAGCAACGAGTACCTGACCGGCGTCGTGGCATTCGGTAGCGATGATGCGTGGGCGGTCGGCCGGCAGGACCGGTACGGCTACTCCGCCGATCTGCCCATGCTGTTCCGCTGGGACGGCCTCAAGTGGTCGACCGTGACAGCCCCGGGTTCGGCGATCCCGAGCGCGATCGGCGGCAGCGGACCGGATGACGTGTGGGCCGTCGGCAGGAACGTGCTGCAGCATTTCGACGGCACGGCATGGATCTCGGTGACGCCCCCGCGGGCCGACGCCTCGCTCAACTCGGTAACGGTCCTGTCTCCTGACGACGCCTGGGTCGGTGGGACCGTGCCGGACCGTCGGTCGGGGTACGACCGCACCGCGCACCCCTTCCTGGCCCACTGGGACGGCACGTCCTGGTCACGGGTCGGCGTTCCCCATCCACGGACCGACGCACGGGTCGCCAGCGTGTCGGCCAGCTCGTCGAGCGACGTGTGGGCCGTCGGCAGCGCCGCGGCCTCGACGACGGAGCGCGGGGGGACGTTCGCCCTGCACTTCGACGGCACGAGGTGGCACCGTGTGAAAAGCCCCAACCGCGGTGCCGAAAACGCCCTCAGCGGGATCGTCACAGCCTCGGCCACCGAGGCGTGGGCTGTGGGGCACCGCGACGGGTACACCCAAGCCGGGTCTGCGGTCTGGCGCACGCTGATCGAGCGATGGGACGGCACGCGGTGGGAGGTCGTCGCCAGTCCGAACGACAGCGATCTTGACAACTACCTCACCAGTGTCGCGGTCGGCGACGGGATTACCTGGGCGCTCGGCGGCGACGGTGGAACGCTCGCCGAACGCATCGACCGGTGACCTGAGGCTCGAGCCGGCCGAGCGGTTGCGAGCTCGCTCAGCGACGTCAGCACGTACGGACGCGCCCGTGCGTACGCGGTCGGGACTGACACTGACGTCCCGGTGGCGAGGAGCGGCCTCGTGCTCCGCGGGCGCTGACCGACCGGCGCTCCGCCGAGTCCTGACCCAAGGCTCTGGTGCGGAGCGGCCTGGACCGGGATGATCGGCGCTACGACCGCACGAGCGGTCCGAGGGTCGGCCTCGGCGAAAGGATCGGCCGGCATGCCTGGTTGGTACGTGCACATGCAAGCCGCCCAGGACACGGCCGAGCGGCTGCGGACCGGAGCGGTGCCGGCCGGCTTCCCGATCACCGTCGCCGACGCCCAGGAGATCGGCGACGCCTGCCACACCTGGCGGAACTACCTCGCGCTCGGTGCGCTCGGCCCGGACCTGTTCTACCTGCTGCCCGACTTCGCCGACACCCGGGGCTGCGTGATCCGCCAGGTCGTGCAGTGGGCGCTGGACGTGTGGAAGGAGATCGACCGCGAGTTCATCAGCAAGTGGGACAAGTGGATCGGACCGATCAGCACGAACGCCTCGCAGCTCGCGTCGCAGCTCACCGGCGGGTTGTCCAACCAGCTCGCGCAGATCCTGAACGAGCTGACCGCTGCGGTCATGTCGGCGTTCAAGGGTCTGCTGGCGCAGATGGGCGACTGGTTCGGCATCCTCACCTCGGGCGTGCCGCAGGGCTACGGGAACGACGGCTTCTACTGGTCCGACGTCTTCCACTACCGCCGGACGTACCAGTTCCCGTTCGTGCTCTTCCAGCAGGCCCGGGCCGCCCGGGACGCCGCGACCACCAACGCCGAGCGCTCCGACGCCGACGCCCGGATCGCCTTTGCGGTGGGGTGGATGTCGCACTGCGCGACCGACGTCACCGGTCACCCGTTCACCAACGCCAAGTCCGGCGGCCCCTACCGCGACCACTGGCAGCGCCACCACCTGGTGGAGAACCACATCGACAGCCAGAACTACTCGGCCGTGAACAGCGGTCCGTGTTACGGCGAGTACGGCACCAGCGCGCTGCACTTCCGGGTCGCGTTCCTCCGCCGCTCCGACAGCCCGTACGCCGGTCGCGCCGACGGACCCGCGTACGACTACTTCACCGGCTTCCCGTCCTACGACACCTCCGACGGCCCGACGCCGGCGGCGAAGCGGGCTGAGCTGTTCGACCTCGACTCCGGCGGCCTGCCGCAGCACCTCACCGACGCGCTGCTCGCCGCGATGGCCGACGTGCACCCGGACGGGCCCAAGATCCTCACCCAGGACCCGCAGTACTCAGCCACCGACGGCGGCGGGGATCCCGACGGGCGTCCGAACGCGGACGCGATGGCGCAGATGTGGGACCTCGTCTACACCTACCTGAAGATGACCGGGAGCGACGGCCTCAGCCCGACCCGGCCGAAGCCGCCCGAGGTGTTCACCGACCACTCGTTCCCGACGCCACCGGGCGGCGGCGGGTCCGGCGTGGACGACGACCCCGCGCGCGGCGCCGACGTGGACGACGACGACTCGTTCTCGCTGCTGGACCTGCTGCTCGCCCTGTTCGCCTGGGCGGTGTACCTGGCCGAGGTGGCGCTCTGGCTGGCCACCGTCCTGCCCGGTCTGATCCTCGACGTCGCGACGTTCCCGGCCCGCGAGGTCATCTACTACACCCTGGTCGTGCCGGCCTGGAACCTCTTCATGCTGGCCCGCCGCGCGCTGGTGATGTCGGGATTCCTGATGCCGAAGCCGGACGAGGTCGATCCCGGGCTCACCACGCTCGGCCTGGCCGACGGCTCGTTCTCCGTCGCGTCGGCGTTGGACGACCCGATCGGCCTCGGGTTGGCGCCGACCTCGATCACCGAGCCGTCCGGCCGGTTGAACGCCGGCACGGCGTACGGCCTGGACCCGGCGTACCCGCGGAACATCGTCCGCGATCACCCGGGGGACGTCTCGGACTTCGACCTGGTGAACGCCCTCGGTCTGACGAGTGAGCTCAAGTACGCTGGC
>JACCUZ010000439.1 GCA_013698395.1 Sporichthyaceae bacterium | reverse complement strand
GCCCTGGTCACCGGTGCCGGGCGCGGGATCGGGCGGGAGATCGCGCTCGGCCTGGCGCGCGACGGTGCTCAGGTGGCCCTGCTCGGCCGGAACCGCAGGACACTGGAGGACACGGCCGCCGCCTGCGCCTCTGCCGGTGCCTCGGCAACCGCTGTACTGCCGGCCGACGTGACCGACCGGCGGGCCGTCGCGTCGGCGGTGACAGCGGTCACCCGCGAGCTCGGCCCGGTCGACCTGGCGGTCGCCAACGCAGGCGTTCGTGAGGCAGGGGCCGCCTCCCCGTGGGCCGCCGACCCCGATGACTGGTGGCAGGTCATCGAGACCAACCTGCGCGGCGTGTTCCACATCGACCGGGAGGTTGTGCCCGGGATGGTCGCCCGGGGCAGCGGCCGCGTCCTGCACGTGGGGAGCGGCATGGGTCAGCGCCCCCATCCCGAGTGGTCCGCGTACGCGGTGTCCAAGGCCGCCCTCTCTCGCCTCACCGACTCCCTCGCCGCTGCGCTGGCGGGCACCGGGGTCACCGTGCTGGAGATGAGCCCCGGCCTGGTGCGCACCGACATGACCGAGACGATGTGGGGCCCGGCCGAGGACCAGCCCTGGAGCCCGGCCGCGAGGATGGTCGCTGCCGTCCGCCGCTTCGCCGCAGGGGACCTCGACGCCCTGCACGGCCGGTTCGTGCACGCGGCCCGCGACGACCTCGACGGGCTGCTTGCTGCCGCCGGACGCATTCGGGACACCGACGCACGTACCTTGCGGCTGCGGCCGTACGCGGCAGACGACCCGCTGGCCTGACCCGGCCGTCAGCGAATCGACGGCCCGTCGGCCAGCGCGGTCGCGGCCTCGTCGAGCAGGATGCGCTCGGCCTGGTGGTAGCGCCGCTGCGCGTCGGCCGGGCTGTCACCCACGGCGGTGAGCCCGATCCGTCCCTCCTCGGTGACGCTGCTCAGCATGTGCAGAACGACCCCGGCCTGCCGGGCTTGGTCGAAGTGCAGCCCGTGGCGCGCCACGATGTCGAACAGGTCCGCCACCCGCAGGCCACGCAACAGCGGGGACTCCAGATGGTCGGTTGCCACCAGGTGCTTCTCCTTGCCCGCGGTAGTCAGGAAGAGGCCAGTCCCGGCGTCATACCGGCCATCGGTGAGGAACTGCAAGGTGAGAAACGGGTGAGTCGTTCCGCCCTTGCGCAGGTTGATCTCGATGGCGTACGAAGTCCAGCCGCCGTCCGGTTCGCGGACGACGACGAAGTCGATGGCGAAGCGTCCCAGCACACCCTCTTTCGCGAGCCGGGTTCCGATCGTGCGTGCCTCTTCCGAAATCGTCCGGGCGTAGGCGAAGTCGGCCGGGAATCGCGCTCCCAGATAGCTCTGCCCGCTTGGCCCGCCCAGCAACTGGTCGTGGGTCGAGAGCAGTTCCACCTCGCCGGAGGGCAGGACCCGGAGCTGCACGCTGGGGCTTCGCAGCTCGGCCCCGGAAATGAGTTCCTCAACGATGCCGGCGCGCTCAGCCAGCTTGTCGACGTACGCCTGGGTAGCGACATCTGGGCTCTCCAGCCGCATTGCACGGATTCGCTCGGCCAGCGCCGGTTGCTCGTCCGGCGCACCCGGCGCCGGAAGCGCCTCGAGGTCGACCATGGCATTGCCGGCGCCGGAGACGCCCTCGTTGAGCTTGACGATCGCAGCGGACATGGTTGGCCGCTGTCGGCGCATCCGGACCAACGCTGCCACTACATCGTCGAGCGTGCGCAGGTCCTCGGCTCCCAGCGGGTGACGGACGCCCTCCTCGGCGAACAGCCGGCGGCAACCGGACTTCGTCCCCCACCCGAACAACCGCGGGTCGGCGCCGTACATCGGGATGCCGACAGAGAGCGCGATATCGCGCTCGAGAGGGGTGGTGTTGTAGGTCACGAGGTGGGATCTGGTGGGGTCCGGGACCAGGTTGGCGATGTGGCGGAGCAGCCGCGGGCGTTCGAGCAGCTTCTCGCTCAGCGGCCTCGGGCTTGCGTCGCCGACCGCCACCAGGTCCAGTCGGGCGAGCGCGTGACTCGGAATCACGCCGGGAAGCAGCGCGAGGTAGTACTCCACAATCGTCGGCTGCACGGGCATCGACGTCACCGCCCGGCGGGGTGAACTTCACTGCGTTGGTCAGAAGGTTGAGCAGCACCTGCTTGAGGCGCAAGGGATCGGCGTGGATGACGCCCACGTCGACGCCGCCGACAACGCTGAGCCCGACAGCGC
>JACCUZ010000141.1 GCA_013698395.1 Sporichthyaceae bacterium | reverse complement strand
ACTCGGCGGCGCGGGCGGCCACCGGCGATCTGCGCCGATCGGGCCAACCATCGGAGCTGTCGCCGGGTCGGCCGCCCGACGTCGGCCCGGTGGACGGTCTGCCGAACGAGCAACAGCAGCAACAGCAGCAGTCGCGCGGCCTGCCACGGGGTGCGCCGTGCTGAGCCGGATCGCGGAGGCCCTGTTCTGGATCGGGCGCTACGTCGAGCGGGCCGACGACACCGCGCGGATCCTGGACACGCATCTGCACGTGTTGCTGGAGGACTCCTGGATCGACGAGGACCTCGCCTGCCGGTCGTTGCTGTCGGTCATGGGCAACCCCGCGTCCGCCGAAAAGATCAGCCGCAACCGCGTGGTGGAGGTGCTGGTCGACGACGCCACCAGCCCGAGCTCCATCGTCGGATCACTAGGCGCAGCAAGGGAGAACGCACGTCGCGCCCGGGAGACGGTGTCGACCGAGATGTGGCAGGCGCTGAACACCACGTGGACGGCCCTGCCCTCAGTGCGTCGCAACGCAGTGAGCGTTCACGAGGTGCTCGCCTGGGTGCGGGAACGCTCAGCGATGGTCGCCGGAGTGGCTGACTCGACCATGAGCCGCGACGACTGCTGGCACTTCATGGCGCTCGGGCGCAGCCTGGAGCGGGCCGACATGACCGCGCGGCTCATCGCGATGCGGGCGATCGAGAGCGGGCCGTCATGGACCCACCTGATGCGGTCGTGCGGCGCATATCAGGCGTTCCTGCGCACGTACCGCGGCGCGGCGAGCGACGAGAACGCCGCCGAGTTCCTGCTGCTGGACAGGCTGTTCCCGCGTTCGGTGTTCGCGGCGCTGACCCGCGCAGAGACGTGTCTCGAGCGGCTCGAGCCGGCGTCTGGGCGCGTCGGTGTCCAGGACCAGGCCCGTCGGGTGCTCGGCCGCGTGCGGACGGGGTTGGAGTACCGCGGTGCTCTCGACCTGCTCGACGACCTGCCTGCGGAGATGGAGCGCATCCAGCAGGCGTGCTCGGAGGCGAGCGAGACGGTGTCGCGGCGGTACTTCCCGCGCGGCGCGACGACGTGGGTCTCGGAGGCGGCGTCGTGAGCGAGCCGCAATGACGGCTGAGGCTTCGGCTGCGGTGCTCGTGGACCGGCATCAGCGACTGCGCATCCAGCACAGCACGGGCTACCGGTATTCCGGCGACGTCGTCCTGTCGTACAACGAGGCGCGCATGACGCCGCTGACCACGCCTCATCAGAGCGTGCTGGAGGCGCGGGTCGAGGTATCACCGTCGGCGACGACGTACTCGTACTGGGACTACTGGGGCACCCAGGTCGTCGCGTTCGAGGTGCGCGATCCGCACGACCGCCTCGAGGTGACGGCTCGCTCGGTGGTGGAGACGTTCCCGTCCCTCGCCCATGCGAGCGAGACGTCGCTGTCCTGGTCGGAGCTCGGCTCACCTGCGGTGCTCGACCGTTTCGCTGAGCTGCTCGCGCCCACGACACGCTGCGCTGTCGATGAGGACGCGGTGGAGTCTGCCCGTGAGGTTGTTTCCGGCCGCGAGCCTTCCGAGGTGGGCCGGGTTGTCGCGGAGTGGCTGCCGGGGGTGCTCGACTACGTGCGCGGCTCGACCGGAGTGCACACCTCGGCGCTGCAGGCCTGGGAAGGGCGTGAGGGCGTCTGTCAGGACTTCGCGCACATCGGCACCGGGATCCTGCGGCGTCTAGGCCTGCCGGCGCGTTACGTGTCCGGCTACCTGCTGCCGCTGACCGACTCGTCTGTCGGTGAGCCGGTGCGCGGAGAGAGTCATGCATGGCTCGAGTGGTGGAGCGGGGAGTGGCAGGCGTGGGATCCCACGAGCGGCCGGCCGGCAGGGGTGGACCACGTCGTCGTGGCGAGGGGCCGCGACTACGACGACGTGACGCCGTTGAAGGGCATCTACTCCGGCCCGGGGGGCGCAGAGCTCTTCGTGACCGTGGAGTTCACCCGCCTGGCCTAATCCCGGACCGGTCGCGGCCTCAGGCCGGCTTCCGGGCAGAGGCGGTGAAGATCGGCGCAAACAGCGTGAAGTCCCACTCGCCACGGTCGAACCGTTCGAACTCCGCACTCCAGCGACTGATGTCGTCCTCACTGATCAGTCCAGCGGCGAGCATCTGGTCCCGCGCGGCCCACGGCGGCGGTCGCAGCCCGGGCTGCGCGCGCACGATCTGGTAGTGCCCTTGGTGATCCACCTGCTCCAGCCCAGCGGTATCGAGCAGCTCACCCAGCCGAAGTCCGACCGAAAGATCGTTGCCGAGGCCGGCGTGCAGCCGCTCGTAACAGTCGACCAGCTCGACAACCGATCCTGCCGCGTCCGGCGGATGCATGCGCATGGCGGTGGCGTCCACGTCCACGAGATAGACCGACCCGCCGGGTCGGACGAGTGTGGCGAGGTGGTCCACGATCGCCTGCTCACGTCCCCCGTTGTGCGCGAGCACGTGGCGCAGCATGGCCACGTCGACGCT
>JACCUZ010000434.1 GCA_013698395.1 Sporichthyaceae bacterium | reverse complement strand
GTCCCGATCACCGCCACGACACGGCGCATCCTGGCCGCGCTGATCCGCAACGGCAGCGTGCGCCGCGCGTGGCTTGGAGTAGGCGGCATGACCGTGCGCCTGCCCGAGCCGCTCGCCGACCGGCTCGGCCGCAGTCAGGGTCTGCGTGTCTCGGAAGTCGTTCCAGGCAGCCCGGCTGCGGCCGCCGGCATGTACGTCGGTGACATCGTGATCGCGGCTGGCCCCATAGCGATCACGCGCGCTCAGGACCTGCAGCGGCTCATGCTCGAGAACGAGATCGGCCGACGCTTTGCATTGACGCTCTACCGGAAAGGCGCACTGGTCGACGTGATCGCGGAACTCGGCGAGCTGGTCGTGTGACCTGGGCAGATCGGCTATCCCCCGGCCTCATCGACGCCAGCAGTCGTTCCTTCGTACAGGCCGATCTGGTTGCCCTCGGTGTCCTCGATGGCCGCGTACCAACTGGTCTCGCTGATGGGCGCCTTCTCCAGGATCACGCGGCCACCGAGTTCCGTGGCCTTGGTGATGGCGTCGTCGATCGAGTCGACCTCGACGTAGTTTCGGATCGTGGGAAGCGACTCATTGCGCTGTGCGATGCCGCCCCCGCTGACCTGGTTCGGCGCCCGCCACATCGGATAGCCCTCGTAACCGGGCATCTCGGCGATCTGCCAGCCAAAGACGCCGCTGTAGAAGCCCTTCGCGCGCTCGATGTCGTCGGCTGGGATGTCGACGTGTGTGATGTCTCCGTGTGCCATTTGCTCCTCCAGGACGTCATTTCGATCCAGGCTCTGAACAGCAACGTCGGCCCAGACGCAGGGTACGGTTCTGGGAGATCGACCGGTCTCATCGGTCCTCCACTGGACCCAGGATCGGCTTGATGTCAAGGATCGGCGTGCCGTCGAGAGCCTCGAGGTTGCGCACCCGAATGCGCAGATCCTCGCTGGCGCTGGCCACGAACGTTCGCATTGCACATGGTGGCCGTCACGTGGGGAGTGCTCATCATCGTCACCGAGGTGACCTGCCCGATGACCTGGTTGCAGAACACCCTGCGGACGCGCGGCGGCGAGCCGGAGCTCACCATGAGCTTCGTCGACACCTACCTGCGTGGCGTACTCTTCCCCGCCGACCACGAGGTCGCTGCGCGTGTCCTGGTGGCTCTTGTGGTCGCGCTTTCATGGCTTGGGTTCGCGTCGCGGTCTGCGCACGCGGCCGCGCGGGTGGCGGCGCCGGCAGCGGAAAGGCAACGCGCATAGCCAGTCCCCCACGTGGCGGCGCGGGTCTGCAGGCGCTCGATCTAGATGCCGCCCGTCCCTTCCGGTGCCCTCAGGCGGACTTCAGTTCGCTGCGGAGCAACCGGACCGTGCCGAGGGCGAGTGGTACTCGGACCCAGATGGTGCCCGCGACGGCTAGGTGGCTCCAGTCGTCGCCGGGCAGCATGCGCCCTTCGACCACCGGGCGGCAGCGCCGTGTTGAGGTCCAGCCACGCGGTGGAACTCTACATGAGCCTCGCGACCGTGAAGGCGCACGTGTCGCGCATCATGGTCAAGCTCGAGGCGACCAACGGGGTGCAGATCGCGATCCGCGTCCACGACCTAGCGCGACCGATCTTTCATGATCACGCAAGCGCGCGCACCGAGGTTGTGCGAAACCGCGTCCGAGATGTCCGACCCTCCCGGTACGGTCGGCTGAAACCGAGAAGAAGGGCCGCGCCTCGCCGTGCTGATCGTTCACCGAGCCGCGAGCGGCGCCGCGCTCGCCGCCGGGCTCGGCGAGGTGCTGGCTGACCCGCCCGACGACCCGTTCGCGAGCGAGGTCATCGCGGTGCCCGCAAAGGGTGTCGAGCGGTGGATCGGCCAGCGGTTGTCTCACGTCCTCGGAGCGACGGCCGGCGACGGCGTGTGCGCCAACGTTGAGTTCCCGTGGCCAAGCCCCTTGCTCGACGAAGCACTGCAGGCTGCGTCGCCGGAGCACGCGGAGGCAGTCGAACGCTGGGCGCCGGACCGGTCGCGGTGGCCGCTAGTCGCGGTCATCGACGCGTGTGCCGCGACCGAGCCGTGGTGCCAGCCGCTTGCGCAGCATCTCGGCGTGAACGGCGAGGACAAGGGGCGGCGGATGGCGGTCGCGAGCCGGGTGGCACACCTCTTCGACGCCTACGCCCAGGCCCGCCCGGAGATGCTGCGCCGGTGGGCAGAGAGACGCGATGAGCGCGGCGACGGCACGCCGCTCGAAGACGACCTCCGATGGCAGGCCGAGCTGTGGCGGCGCCTGCGCGAGCGTCTGGCAACACCCTCACCGGCTGAGCTGCTCGACGACGCCTGCGCGCGGCTGCGTAGAGATCCAGACCTCAGCAAGCTCCCGGAGCGGATCAGCATCTTCGGAGCCAGCCGCCTCTCACCCGCACGACTCGCCGTCTTCGCGGCCCTCGCCGAGCATCGGGATGCGCATCTGTGGCTGCACCATGCCTCACCTGCCCTATGGCAGACGGTCGCACGCGAGCAGAACGGCGCTCTTCGCCGCAGAGACGACACCACGAGAGCGTCTCTGAACAACCCACTGCTCACATCACTCTCGCGCGACCTCCTCGAGCTGCAACAGCTTCTCGGCCGCTGTGCCCCTGGTTTCACCGACGTCCTCCTCGACACCGACCCGCTTCCCGACACCCTGCTCGGCCGGCTGAAGCGCGACCTCGCCGATGACACCTTCGCCACCACGCCGCCAGCGCTGCACGGCGATGACAAGACCGTCCAGGTCCACGCCTGCCACGGCCGCACCCGCCAGGTCGAGGTGCTGCGCGAGGTCATCGTCGGCCTCCTCGCCGACGACCCGACCCTTGAGCCGCGCGACGTACTCGTCATGTGCCCCGACGTCGAGACCTTCGCCCCGCTCATCGCCGCCACCTTCTCCCTCGGCGCCGAGGAGGCCGCCGCGCACCCGGCGGCTCGCCTGCGCGTACGACTGGCGGACCGCGCGCTGCGGCAGACCAACGCCCTGCTCGGCGTACTGTCCCAGCTCCTCGAGCTCGGCACCGCCCGCATCACCGCGTCCCAGGTCCTCGACCTCGCCGGCACCGCGGCGGTACGCCAGCGCTTCGGCTTCGACGACGACGAGATCGAGCGGCTGCGCGACTGGACCGTGAGCGCCGGCGTCCGCTGGGGCCTCGACCGCGAGCACCGCCGAACCTGGCAGCTCGGCGAGATCGGGCAGGGCACCTGGCGCGAAGGGCTCGACCGGCTGCTGCTCGGCGTGACCATGGAGGGCGCCGAGGGAAGCCTCGACGAGGTCGTGCCGCTCGACGACGTGGACAGCGCCGACATCGACCTGGCCGGCCGCTTCGCCGAGCTCGTCGACCGGCTCGCCGCCGCGCAACTGCTCATGGACGGCCAGCACACCGCCGACGAGTGGACGACGGGCCTGGAACAAGCCGTCCTCAGCCTCGCCGCAACAGAACGCGACGCCGAATGGCAACAGCTGCAGTTCCACTCCGAGCTCGCCGAGATCGCTGAGGGAGCGGCAGGCAGCACCGCGTTGCTCGACCTCGCCGACGTACGCTCCCTGCTCGCCGCACCGCTCTCGGGAAGACCGACCCGCGCGAGCTTCCGCACCGGAACCCTCACCGTCTGCACGCTCGTGCCCATGCGCTCGGTGCCGCACCGCGTGGTGTGCCTGCTGGGCATCGACGACGGCGTCTTCCCCCGGCAGAGCACCCGCGATGGCGACGATGTCCTCGCCCGCGACCCCTGGGTCGGCGAGCGCGACCCACGCAGCGAGGACCGCCAGTTGTTCCTGGACGCCATCTCCGCCGCCGAGGAGCACCTCGTCATCACCTACACCGGCGCCGACGAACGCACCAACGCGCCCGTGCCGCCCGCCGTGCCGCTCGGCGAGCTGCTCGATGCCCTGGACCGTACGGCGACCGCTCCTGGCCAGGACCGCGTCCGCGACGTCATCACCACCCAGCACCCTCTGCAGCCCTTCGACGCGCGCAACTTCACCCCCGGTGAGCTGTGCACGCCCGGGCCCTTCAGCTTCGATCCCCTCGGATACGACGGAGCGGTTGCCGCGTCAAGTCCCCGCTCACAGCCGCAGCCGTTCCTCCTTTCCCCGTTGCCCGCGCAACCGCCCGCCGACATCGCCCTGCCTGAGCTGCTGAAGCTGCTGGAGCACCCCGCCCGCGGCTTCCTACGCCAGCGGCTGCAGGTGGCGGTGACCAGGGAAGAGGAGGAGCCAGCCGACGCCCTGCCGGTGGAGCTCAACAGCCTCGAGCTGTGGGCGGTCGGCGAGCGGGTGCTGCGCGACCGGGTTGCCGGCGTCGAGGTGGGCGAATGCATGACCCTTGAGCTCCGTCGCGGCGCACTGCCGCCGGGGCTGATCGGATTGACGGCTCTGCGGGAGGTCGGTCGCAATGTCGAGAAGATCGTCGAAGCCTCCGCGGACGAGCGGGCACACGAACCCGAGTCGCAAGACATCGACATCTCTCTGGCTGGCATCGGTCTGCCTGACGGCACGCGGCTCACCGGCACCGTCGCCGGTGTCCGCGGCGACACGATCGTCTCCCTGACGTATTCCAAGCTCGCGGCGAGGCAGCGGCTGCACGCCTGGGTCGAGCTCGTAGCACTTACCGTGTCCCACCCTGGGCACGAGTGGCGGGCGTTAGCCGTCGGGCGCGGGAGCAAACCGGCAACAGCCTTGCGGAGTTGCCTCGGCCCGTTGTCGGCCGGCGAGGCCGAGGCCGCGCTCGCCGAGATCGTGTCGCTCTACCGTGCGGGACTGCGCGCTCCCCTCCCGCTGCCGGTGAAGACCGCGGGGCAGTACGCCTTCCTCCGCGGCAAGGGCACAGGTGTTCCGGCCGCGCGCATCGGAGCGGCCGCTGAGTGGCAGAGCGGCAGGTTCCCGGGTGAGCAGGCCGACGCCGAGCACGCGCTCGTCTACGGCCTCGACGCCCCGATGTCGGTGATCACCGACCACCCGCCCGGGGAGGGCGAGCGCGGCGCCGGGTGGCACCCCGACGAGACCGACCGGTTCGGCCTGCTCGCCCGGCGACTGTGGGCCCGGCTGCTGGCGGCGGAGAAGCCGGAGTGACAGCTCCATCCAGCACGTGGGCCCATCGCCGCTCCTCCGAACAGGGTGCGCCATAAAATTGCGGTTCGCTCCCTCGCGTGAAACTTTAGGCCATTAAAGTTGCAGATCCGGCCTCTTAGGCAGCCCTTGAAAGTTATCCGAACGCGGAGGGAGCAACATGGCTGAATGGGAAGCCGCAACGTGGGCGGCCACAGAAACGGCTCCCACACGAGCCGACCGCAGGGGCGGTCCGTACACAACGTATCGACCAGATGGGTTGGTCGATCGCCCGCTGCACCTGACTGCCGAGGTCGCCGAGCTGGCATGGCGCGTTGAGGATTCCGTACGTCGCCTCGGTGAGCATCCCGGTGCGCGGGGACTCGAAGGATTGGCTCGGTTCCTCCTTCGGTCGGAAGCCATCGCCTCGTCCCGGATAGAAGGCCTGCAGGTTTCTCCTCAACAGGTAGGCCTGGCAGAGGTCGCAGAGGAGGAGTCGCTCACGGCCGAGACCGTCAACCGGACGGCGCGCAAGGTTGCCGCAAACATCAGCGCACTCCAAGAAGCAACATCCCAGGTGGCTCGCAGGGACCGGATAGGCATTCCAGCGATCGAGCAGATTCAGGTGGTCTTGCTGCACGATGAGCCGCAACTGCACGGCGTGCGTGATGTGCAGAACTGGATCGGCGGCTCGGACTATCACCCTCTCGCGGCGGAGTTCGTGCCGCCTGCTCCGCAACTCGTGCCGGCTCTGCTGTCGGACCTTGTGGCCTACATGAACGGCGCCATCCACGCGCCCTTGATCCAGGCCGGGTTAGTGCACGCGCAGTTCGAAACAATCCATCCATTTCGGGATGGGAATGGCCGCGTCGGACGGGCTCTGATCCACACGGTTCTGGTTCGACGCGGGCTCACGCCGCGTGCAGTCCTTCCCGTCAGCCCGGTCTTGCTGACGCGGTCGCAGGAGTACGTGCAAGGTTTGATGGACTATCGGTATACCGGCTCGTCGTCGGGTTCGCCGGCGCAGCAGGCTGTATCGCACTGGCTGCGGGTCTTCCTGCAAGCAGTGGCCATCTCGGTCACTGAAGCGCAGGCGTTCGCCGCCAGCTTGGACGAGTTGCGCGAGCGCTGGGAGCAGGACGTGGCCGAACAGCGGCGGGCGAACGAGCTGCGGGAGACACCCAGAGCCGATTCGGCGATCTCGCGAATCCTGGACTCGTTGCAGGAACACCCTGTCCTCACGACTCAGAGCGTGATCCGGCTGTTCGACGTCAGCCGACCGGCAGCGGCCAAGGCTCTTGATCAGCTTGCTGCCGCCCGCGTGCTGCAGAAACGACGACTTCATCGCGGCACGAGCTGCTACCTCGCGATGGACGTCTTCCAGCTCATCACGCTCGCGGAGCGCCAACTCGCGAGTACGCGCTGGGACACGACGAGTTCCCAGCCTGTGCGTCCAACTCCATACGCCCCCAAGCACCAGTGACTGCATCTATGGCCGCGCCGCCGATGGCGCCGACACCGTTTGACCTCCTTGGGCCGCTGCCCGAAGGCACGACGGTTCTCGAAGCCAGCGCGGGCACCGGCAAGACCTTCACGATCGCCGGCCTGGTCGCGCGTTACCTGGCCGAGGGCATCGCCGCGATGGACGAGCTGCTCGTGGTCAGCTTCAGCCGAGACTCGACGCGCGAGCTGCGCCAGCGCGTGCGCGAGCGCCTCGTCAGCGCCCGCGACGGCTTGAGCAACCCAGCGGCGATCCCGCGTGACGACCACCTGCTCCGCCACCTCGCCGACGTCGAGGACGCCCAAGTCTCCGTACGCCGGCAGCGACTCGAGCACGCGCTCGCCGTCTTCGACTCCGCCACGGTCACCACCACGCACGGCTTCTGCCAGCAGGTGCTGCTCGCCCTCGGCACCGCCGGTGACTACGACACCAACGCCGTGCTCGTGGAGAACATCTTCGACCTCGTCGCAGAGGTCGCCGACGACCTGTATCTCCGCAAGTGGGGCGTGCACAACGCGCCACCGCCGGAGATCCCGTACGCCGACTTCCACCGGCTCGCCAAGGACGTGGCCGCGATCGACCCCGCGACCCACCTGCTGCCCGACCCCGGCGACGTCACCGGAGTGCCAGCGCTGAGGGCGCGCATCGCACTCAAGGCGCGCGAGGAGGCGGATAAACGCAAAAGGCGTCTGCGCCTCGTGGACTACGACGACATGCTGCTACGTCTCTCGCGCACTCTCCGCGATCCCGTGTCCGGTCCCGTTGCACAGGCCCGGCTGCGCAACCGCTACCGCGTGGTGCTCGTCGACGAGTTCCAGGACACTGACCCGGTGCAGTGGAGCATCCTGCGCGACGCCTTCCACGGTCACCGCACCCTCGTGCTCATCGGTGACCCGAAGCAGGCCATCTACGGCTTCCGCGGCGCCGACGTCCACGCCTACCTCGACGCAAGGGACGCCGCCCGCACCGTCTCCACCCTGCCGACCAACTGGCGCAGCGACGCGGTGCTGCTCGACGGCATGGCCGCCGTCCTTTCCGGCGCGTCGCTCGGCGACCCGCGCATCCGCGTCCACGACGTGCAGGCGGCGTACGCCGGGCGCATGGTCGACGCGTCCGCGCCGGTGCGGCTGCGGGTCCTCCCGCGCGACGGACTCGCGCTCGCCTACAACGGCACCGCGAAGGTGGACGAGCCCAGGGAAGCGGTTGCGCTCGACCTCGCGGCCGAGGTGGTGGGGCTGCTCTCCGGCGGCACGAAGGTTCGGCTCCACCGCGACATGGTTGACAAACCGCCGGTGCCGGGTGACGACCAAGCGGACCCGCAGGATCGGCCGCTTGAGCCCGGCGACATCGCGGTCCTCGTCCGCACTCACGACCACGCCGAACTCATCCGGTCCCACCTGCATGCGGCCCAGGTTCCCGTCGTACTCACCGGCAGGCAAAGCGTCTTCGGCACGCCCGCGGCGCAGGAGTGGCAACTGCTGCTGGAGGCGCTGGAACAGCCGCACCGCACCACCCGCGTACGCCGGCTGGCGCTGAGCCCCCTCCTCGGCCTGACCGCGACCGGCCTCGCGGAGGCCGGTGACGCCTACGCCGACGACCTCGCGCTGAAGCTCCGGGTATGGGCGCAGGTCGTCGAAGCCCGAGGAGTCGCAGCGCTTTTCGAAACTGTGTCGCTGTCGACGTCGATGCAGCAGCGCATCCTCGGCCAGGTCGGTGGGGAGCGACTGCTGACCGACATGCGCCACATCGCGCAGGCGCTGCACGAGACGGCACTCAAGGGCCAGCTCGGGCTGACTGCGCTGCTCACGTGGTTGCGCCGGCGGCGTTCGGAAGCGAAGGACGAGGGTGGTCTCGAGCGCAGCCGTCGCCTGGAATCCGACGCGGCCGCGGTGCAGGTGATCACCGTGCACACGAGCAAAGGCCTGGAGTTCCCGGTCGTGATGGTGCCGTTCGCGTGGGACCTGTTCGCGCGCAAGGACCCGACGACCGCCGCCTTCCACGACGAGCATGACCAGCGGATACGCGACGTCGGCGGCAAGGACAGCCCGGACTGGTCCGCGCACGCCCAGAAGCACAGGCAGGAGGAAACCGATGACCAGTTGCGACTGACCTACGTCGCCCTCACCCGCGCACAGTCGCATCTCGTCCTGTGGTGGGCGCCGACGACCAACACCCCGAACTCGCCGCTGCACAGGCTGTTGCTGCACGACGACCCGTCCGTCGTCGCCCCGTGGTCGATCCCTGTGCCGGACGACGCCACAGCGCTCGCTGCCTTCCAGCGCCGAGCCGCCGCAAGCAAAGGTGCACTGGTCGTCGACGTGATCGCGGCACGCGAGTTGGTGCCCTGGTCGCAGCCCGCTTCGCCTTCCGCGACGTTGGAGCGGGCGCTGCTGGAGCGTCCACTGGATGCGGCATGGCGGCGTACGTCGTACACCGCGCTCACCTCATCGGCGCACGACCAGGGATCCAGGCTCGGGAGCGAGCCGGAGGTGGCGCCAAAGGACGACGAGATGGACGTCGACGAGGCCCTGGCTGCTTCGTCGACGGGTGACGAGGCGCTTCGCGAGGTGCCGTCGCTGTGGGACGCCCTGCCGGGAGGCGCCAACTTCGGCACGCTGGTCCACACGGCGCTCGAGAAGCTCGGCGCGGACGACGCGGAGCCCCTCGGTGAGGTCGTCACATCGGTGGTCGCGCGCTACGGGCCAGGCACCGATGCCGCCGCGCTCACTTCGGGGTTGGCGGCGGCGCTCGCGACGCCACTGGGTCGGCTCACAGATGAGGCAGCGCTGCAGGAGATCCCGGCGACGGACCGGCTTCCGGAGCTCGACTTCGAGCTGCCTCTCGTCGGCGGCGATGAGGCGCGGGCGGAACGCGTGATGCTCGCCGAACTGGTGCCGCTCTGGCGCGAGCATTGCGCGAGCGGGCCGCTGTCGTCGTACGCCGATGTGCTCGAGGAACTCGACCCTGCGCCGCTGCGCGGTTACCTGGCGGGAGGCATCGACGCCGTCGTTCGCGTCGGTGACACGGCGAGCCGCCGCTACCTCGTGGTCGACTACAAGACCAACCGGCTCGCCGGGCGCGAGGAGCCGCTGACCGCGTGGCACTACCGGCCCGACGCGCTCGAGCGGGCCATGATCGAGGCGCACTATCCGTTGCAGGCGCTGCTGTACGACGTGGCGTTGCACCGCTACCTGCGCTGGCGGCAGCCGGGCTACGACCCGGCGGTCCACCTCGGCGGGGTGCTCTACCTGTTCCTTCGCGGCATGTCAGGGCCTGGTGTCCTCGGCGAGGACGGGTCGACGCCCGGGGTGTTCAGCTGGTGCCCGCCTGCCGGGCTGGTCACCGACTTCTCTGACCTGCTGGCCGGCACGCGATGACGGCGACGTTCGAGGCGACGCTGGCGCTGCGGGCCGAAGGGTTGCTCGCGACGTTCAACCGCGCCGGCGTGCTGACCGCCGCCGATGTCCACGTGGCCGCCCGGCTCGGAGCCGTCGGACGCGAGGTCGACGAGGCCGTGCTGCTCGCCGTCGCGCTCGTCGTCCGCTCCACGCGGCACGGCTCTGTGGTGCTCGACCTGGGCACGGCGGAGGAGACGACGAGCCCGGACGTCGACGAGGAGGGCGAGGGATCGGGCGCCGACGTGGCGCTCGACTGGCCGTCGGACTGGGTCACCCGATGTTTCGCCAGCCCGTTGGTCGGCGGTCCGCTGCAAATGGTGGGGGCGCAGGTCTGGCTCGCGAGGTACTGGGACCAGGAGGAGCAGGTCGCCCGGGAGTTGGTTGAGCGCTCTGCCGCGCCGCCCGACGACCTCGACCCGGACATCTTGAAGGCTGGGTTGGGGAGACTGTTCCGCGCTGGCGCCGATGACGACCAGCGGCTGGCCGCGGCGTGCTGTGCCCTGTCGCGGATCAGCGTCCTGGCTGGCGGGCCGGGCACCGGAAAGACGACGACGGTGTCCCGGCTGCTCGCCCTGTTGCGGGAGCAGCACCCGGACTGGCGCATCGCCTTGGCGGCGCCCACCGGGAAGGCGGCGGCACGGCTGGAAGAGGCCGTCCGGTCATCCACTGCGGATCTTGCGACTGATGACCGGGCTCGTCTCGGGGAGCTTTCCGCGACGACGCTGCACCGGCTGCTCGGGTGGCGACCGCAGTCGCGCAGCCGGTTCCGGCACGACCGCACCAACCGGCTGCCCTTCGAGGTCATCGTCGTCGACGAGAGCTCGATGGTGTCCCTGACGATGATGGCGCGGCTGCTCGAGGCACTGCGGCCTCCGACGCGGCTGGTGCTCGTCGGTGACCCGGACCAGCTCGCGTCGGTCGAGGCTGGTGCTGTGCTCGGCGACCTGGTGGACCGGGCGACCCTGGGCCGGCGTACGCCGGAGTTTGCCGCGACGATGCGCACGGTGCTGCCGGGAGTCGACGTACCCGAACAGCCGGTGGCGCCAGCGGCGCAGGTGCGGAACGGGGTCTCGGCGCTCTCGACGAACCGACGCTTTCCCGCGGACAGCGGCATCGCGGCGCTGTCCGCCGCGGTCCAGGACGGCCGGAGCCACGATGCGCTGGCGACGTTGAGGTCAGGTGGTGCAGACGTCGAGTTCGTCGAGGTCGCCGACGATGCGCGCCTGTCGGAGCTGCAGCTCGCGGACGTGCGAGCCGACGTACAGGCGGCCGGCGCGGCCCTGCACGAGGCCGCCGAGCGAGAGGACGCCAAGGCTGCCGTCGCGGCGCTTGAGCGCCACCGGCTGCTGTGCGCCCATCGCCGCGGCCCGCGCGGGGTGCAGC
>JACCUZ010000433.1 GCA_013698395.1 Sporichthyaceae bacterium | reverse complement strand
CGGCCCCGACGCGCGTGGGCGTCACCGCCAACAGGTGAAGCAACAGGTGCCCGCCCCAGGAGTGGCCGATCATCGCCGGCGCCTCCCAGCCGAGGGTGTCGAGGACGTCGATGACGTCGTTGCGCAGCGTGGGCACGTCGAAGGGTCCGGCCAACGTCGATGGTGCCACTCCACGCTGCTGGAACGACGCGACCCGGTAGCCGTCCAGTTCCGGCAGCAGGCTCTCCATGTAGTCGGTCATGCCCGGCCCGCCGTGCAAGAGCAGCACCGCGGGGCCGGACCCCGTGACCCAGCCCGCGAGCCCGCTCGAAGTGGTGAAGGTATGCCTCACGGCTGCAATCTAAGGCGGCCAAGGACCCGGTATCGCGGACACTCGAGCAGTGGAGCGGGCCGCGGACCTCAAGAGTCAGCCGCACATGGGCATGACAGCAAGATCATCGCAATTCAATTGATAGCGGCGGACGCCAACGACGGTTGAGAAGCGGGGGTCTCGAAGGTCCCGGGACGAAGCTCGAGGAGGAGAGTCCCGGACCTGGGCGGACCCGGCAGAAGCCGCCAGCACGACGTTATTGATGGTTGGTGAAGACGCGTGAGAGTCGTCGCCTGGCACTGGTGTCGGGGTGTCGATGGCCCCTTCATGGAAGCTCGATGAGCGGCAGACCGCAGCTTGCGACATGATCGGATGTTCTTTCCGCTCAAAGGAGAACTCAGCGTTGATGCTCTCGGCAGCTGGCGCGTTGTGGGTCGGTAGGTCTCGCGACTCGACGAGCGGCATGGTCGTCGTCTCGATCATAGGCACCGTTGCGCACCTGCTGGGCACGGTTGCTAAGCAGGGAGTGGCCGCCTACGTCGAGTCGGTGACCGCTCGATACCAGTTCCGTGTCGTGGGAGCAGGACTGACCGGCGTGCTCGAGGTGGGTGTCGCAGTCCTTTGGGCGACCAACGACCACGGTGACGAGCCGACGTGCGAGGAACCTTTCAGACAGGTGGCGCGCAGGATCTGGACGACCACCCGGGGGGGCAAGGATCACCGCTCTCCAGGGTGACGCAGGTGTGAACATCCACGGCTTCTGCGCCGTCACCAGCGGCGGGGGACGCGCCGAGGCGCACGTCCTGGTCGACGACGCCGCTGCCCGTCCTCGGCACTCTCCGCCGCCGAGGTCGTGGTCGCCTCCGAGCAGGAGGTCCTGGTGGTCGGCGTGGACGACCTCCGCCATGCGTCCTGGGGGACGTCAGCCGGGCGCTGGGCGAGAGCGGCGTGAACATCACCCTCGCCTACCTCGCCACCCGGACGCGTGTCGTCTTCGCGGCCGACGACCTAGCCGCCGCGAAGGTGGCCCTGGCCGCGGGGCCGGGGCCGGGATGAGGGTGCAACCGCGCCCCTCGCCGGGCACGCCGTTGACGGTTCCGCGGACCGGTGCTTTGATCCGGGCCACGATGCGGCGACCGCGCGGGGGGACCCCGGCGCCGGACATTAGGAGGAGGCCGGAATGACCATCCCGCTGACCAGCGAGGACGAGGCCGCGGTGGAGGAGTTCGCCGGCTCGATCTTCACGGCGACCCTGGCCACGATGGAGCTCGCCAACGTCGAGCTCGGCCTCCGGCTCGGCCTCTACGACGCGCTGGTGGCGCACGGCGGCCAGACCTCGGCTGAGCTCGCCAAGGCCACCGGGACAATCGAGCGGTACGTCCGCGAGTGGCTGGAACAGCAGGCGGTGGCCGGCGTCCTTGTCGTCGACGACCCCGGCGAGCCGGTCGAGGCGCGCCGGTTCTCGCTGCCGAACGCCCACGCCCATGTGCTGCTGGACGAGAACAGCGAGTCGTACCTGGCGATGTGCGCCGCGGTGGTGCCGTGGCTGGCCACGTCCCTCGAGCTGATGACCGATGAGTTCCGTCGCGGCGAGGGTGTGCCGTTCGGCCAGTTCGACCTGCACGACCTGCAGGCCGCGTTCACCCGACCGGTGTTCCGCCACCACCTGGTGCAGAACTGGCTGCCGGCACTATCGGACGTCCAGGCGAAGCTGACGTCGGGCGAGGCCGTCCGGGTCGCCGAGGTCGGGTGCGGCGAGGGCGAGGCGGCCCTGATCCTCGCGGCCGCGTACCCCAACGCCCAGGTCGACGGCTACGACGTGGACGAAGCGTCGATCGAGGCGGCCCGCGCCGCAGCCGTTCAGCGTGGACTCGACGACCGGGTCCGGTTCGAGCTCAGGGACGCCGGTGATCCCACCATCACCGGCGGTTACGACCTGGTCATGGCCATCGAGATGGTGCACGACGTGCCGGACCCGGTCGCCGTGCTGCGGACCATGCGCACGCTCGCCGGCGAGGACGGCGCCGTCCTGGTGGTCGACGAGCGGACCGAGGACAGCTTCACCGTGCCGGCCTCGGAGATGGAGCGCTTCTTCTACACGTTCAGCCCGCTGCACTGCCTCGCGGTGAGCATGCAGAACGGCGGCGCCGGCACCGGCACGGTCATGCGCGCGGGCACCCTGCGCGAGTACGCGGCCAGCGCAGGTTTCAACGCCGTCGACGTCCTCGACGTCGAGCATCCGCAGTTCCGGCTCTACCGGCTGTCCTGACGCGACTGGTCGGCCCGGGCGCGTCCATTGCGGTCGTGGGCCATGACCGTCGGCCTGCACGTCCGCGAGGCCGGGACGGGGCTCCCTGTCGTCCTGCTGCACGCATTCCCCCTGTCGTCGGCGATGTGGCTCGAGCAGCGCAACTCCCTCGGCGGGTAGCGCAGCACGTCGCGAACTACGTCGACAGCCGTGGGGTCAACTATCTCCAGGCAGCGGCCGAGAGTCGCTGAACCTCCAGCTACGCAAGATCATCAAGAATCGCGGCACTTCCCGTCCGACCAGGCGTGGTCAAGCGGCCTCGATGCGGTCGGGGTAGGCGAGTGTGAGTTGGGCGAGTGCCTGCTTCCAGTTCGTGGTGATCTGGCCTTCGACGAGTCGGCCGGGATCGGTCAGCGGCATGCGCCCGCGCCGGGAGCGATTGCCCCTCGCCACGGCCGCCAGCCCCCTCACAAGAGCAGCGCCGACGCCATCCGAATTGGTTTGGCGCGCAGGGCGGTGCGGCGGTGAACGCCGGGCAGCCAAGCGATTGACCTACGGACCTGCATGGGCGAGCGGACAGGACAACGAGCAGCAGTGCCTGACGCGGCCGGTGGCGCAGCGCGGCGACGGTCACCATCCCTGCCGCCATAGCCGAGCGCTTCCTTGAGTATCGCGTGCGCGAGCTTCGCTGTTATGCCATGTCCGGCTTCACCTTCCGACCACGGCCGATGGCGCGCAGGGTCTGATCGGGCGGACCGCATGTCGGTATGACAGCAAGATCATCACAAGCCCAATCAGTAGCG
>JACCUZ010000139.1 GCA_013698395.1 Sporichthyaceae bacterium | reverse complement strand
ACTACGAGGGCTATCTGCGCCGCCACCTGGTGCCGTTCTTCGGCACCCGGACCGTGGACAAGATCACCGCCGACCACGTCGAGGCCTGCATGCACACGAAGCTCGGCGTGCTGGCTGTTGCCACCGTCACCCACCAGCTCACCTTCCTGCACGGCCTGCTGGCCTTCGGGGTGCGGCGCCGCTGGTTGGCCGCGAACCCGGTGGCCCAGGTCGACCGACCGCCACCCACCCGCCAGCACTCGCGTCGCATCCGCTTCCTCCAGCCGGTCGAGGTGGAGGCGCTGCTGCGCGCGGTCCCGGATGACGACCTCGGCCGCATTGAGCACCCGCTGTATCTGTGCGCGGCAATGACCGGGCTGCGCCAGGGCGAGCTGCTCGCGCTCAAGTGGCTCGACATCGACTGGACCTCCGGCCGCGTACGGGTGGCCGATAACTACCCGCGCGGCTACACCGCCCAGGTCGACTCACCCAAGTCGCACTTCCTGCGCTCGGTGCCGATGGCCCGACCGCCTGGCGGGCGAGCTCGAGCGCCACTTTCAGCGCTCGGCCTACCGCAGCCACGAGGACCTGGTGTTCTGTCACCCGCACACCGGCCACGTCTACGACGCGTCCAAGCTGCGCAAGCGGTTCGTCGACGCGATCGACCGGGCCGGGGTGAACCCGATCACCTTCCACGAGCGGCGTCATACCTTCGGCACCCAGATGGCCGCCGCCGGAGCACCACTCCGCGCGATCCAAGAATGGCTCGGCCACGCCGACGCCAAGACCACCGAGATCTACTCCCACTACGCACCCGACGCCACCAACGGCGCCGCCTTCGCCGCGAAAGCGTTCGGGTCCGGGAGCGTGGGGGTACCCGAGCAGCCGGGCGGGGTGGTGGGGTGAACTCGCTGGAAGCGGTGCGCCGCTACGACAGCGCGGCCATCATGCGCGGCCGCCGCGAGGACGGGGTGCAGCCATGTGCGATCCAGCCGAGGGATCTCCAGATCGTCGACGCCGTGCGCCGGCACAAGTTCCTCACCGCACCCCAACTGCTCGAGCTGTGGTGGCCCGGCGGCGCGGCCCAGGTCGGACGGCGACGCCTCAAGGTGCTCTTCGAGGCGGGCCTGCTCGACCGCTTCCGCCCCGTGGCCATCCGCGGCTCGTTTCCCTGGACCTACCAGCTCGGTCGCGAAGGCCACCGAATGCTCCAAGACGTCGGCCTGATCCCGCGCGGCAAACGGTTCGAGGTCCAGGAGGTCTACGACTACCGCTACGTCCTGCACGAGGTCCACCTCAACGCCTGGGTCATCGCCTGGCGCCAGCTCGTCGGTGACGCGATGGTCAGCTGGGACGGCGAGACCCTGATCGACCCGCCCAGCGGATTAGGCAAGCCGCCCCTGCAGCTTGACGGTGGCATCACCGCTCACGGGCTCAAGGACACCTACGCCAAGCCGCTGCGCCCCGACGACGTGATCGAAGTCGTCCGCGACAACGGCGAGATCGGTATCTACTTCATCGAGTACGACCGCACCCGCCGCGTGGACAAGAACTTCGAGAAGTTCCGCCGCTACGACAGCTTCCTGTGCTGGTGGTCGCACTTCAGCGAGTACCGATCGCTGCCACGACCGCCAGTCGTCGTCTTCGTCTGTCAGGACGACGAGCACCTCGAGCTCTTCCTCGAGGCCGCCGACGGCGAGCTCACCGGCTACCAGGTGCGGGCGTACAAGCCCTCCCAGGACGACTACATCGGCCGGCGCAAGATCGCCTTCGCCGTCGAAGCCGACATGCACCAAGGCGATCCCACGGCCTACCGCGTACCGAACTACCCATCCGGCGATGACCGACGGGACAACGTCTACGACGAGACGCGGCTGCCCGGCTCCAGTGCCGCCGGCGGGTGATCCGATGATGCGCCACCAGCTGGATGGCGCTAATGTGTCGGGTGTAGGCGACACGATGGCGACAGTCGAAAGGATGGGTCCGTTGGCGGTACTCGAACAGCACGAACGCGACGCGATCCAAAGCGCCGACGCCCAGCTGTCCGAGCTTCAAGACGCGCTCCAAGACGCTGCGCAGCAGGGTGCACTCGATCGGGAGTTCTTCGACCGCCTGACCGTCACCGCCCGCGAGGTCATCGCCCACGTCAACCGCGAGCTTCCGC
>JACCUZ010000420.1 GCA_013698395.1 Sporichthyaceae bacterium | reverse complement strand
GAGTCGTCGAGCACCGTGGTGAAGGGCTGGTCCCAGTGCAGCTGGCGGGCCTGCTCAGCCCAGTACGCCTCGGGGTCCCGCTCTGCCGCCTCGTACACCCCCTCGTCGGTGATCCGCGCCCCATCGCGGAACCCCGTGGGTGGCTCGAACGTCTCGATCTCCTGCAACTCCGCGAGCACGTGCTCGAGCTCTTCGTCGCTCTCGACGAGCTTGGCATCGTCGGTCATGGCTCACTCCCAAACCGGATATCGAATTGGCAGGGCACTTCCCCCGGGCAGAGGGGGTCAATCGCAGGCAAGGTAGCAATGTCACCAGCGGGGGGCGCAGCCAGCACCGCGGCGCGGTGCCAGGGAAGGGGGCTCACGCGACCGAACCGGTCTGACCGCTGCTGACAGTGGGCAGAGCAGCCGCCTCGGTCACCAGGTCGATCACCGCGTCGACATCGCCGACTGCGTCAACTTCGCGAAGCAGGCCGAGATCCCGGAAGAACTCGATCAGCGGAAAGGTGTCTCTCGCGTAGACGTCGAGGCGGTGGCGCGCCGTTTGCATGCTGTCGTCGGTGCGTGTGTACAGGTTTCCGCCGCAGAGGTCACAGATCGCCTCGAGACGCGGCGGCGTGTAGAAGATGTTGTAGGGCGTCTGGCACAGCTCGCACGTCTGGCGGCCGGCGATCCGCTTGAGCAGAACGTCCCTCGGGACCGCGAGCAGGACGACGGCACCGAGCTCTTCGCCCTGAGCACGAAGGCCCTCCATCAGCGCCTTCGCCTGCTTGCGGGTGCGGGGGAACCCGTCGAAGATCACCCCGTTCTGGCAGTCCGGCTCCTTCGCCCGTTGGAGAATCATGTTGATCACGACCTCGTCGGGCACCAGCTCCCCACGGTCGACGAAAGACCGTGCTTGCTGACCCAGCTCGGTTCCCTTGATCATGTGGGCTCGGAAGAGGTCACCGCTGGCCACGTGCTTGCGGCCGGTCCGTCGCTCCAGGACAGCAGCCTGCGTCCCTTTGCCGGCTCCGGGCGGACCCATGAGGACGATGCTCATGTCGACCGCCACCTCCTCCGGCACGTCGACTTTCGTGCCGCTCGCCTCGGTTTGTGTTCCCCGAGTTCGGTATCCTCCAACCTCGCCGCCGGGGTCCGTCGTTCTCCTCGTCGGCCGGGCGGAGGAGGAGCTTATGTGCGCGGATTCTGCGTCCGGAGACCTCCCGACACAGACCTCCCACCGGTCCGACGTCACGGTGCGTCCACTTGCGGAAGACGACGGAGACGCGCTCGCCGCCTTTGGTTCCGCTCTGCCTGAAGATGACTGGCTGTACCTCGACATGGACCTGCAGAGCCAGCAGACGGTCGAGCGGCTGGTCCGGGCGCATGAGGCCACCAACTGGCGCCAGATCGTCGCCGTCATCGGAGACGAGGTCGTCGGCTACGCCAACGTACGTGCCTTGCCGGGGTGGCAGGGCCATGTCGGGGACGCGCATCTGGTGATCAGTCCCGCGCATCGTCGACGCGGTCTCGGTGCCCTGCTGGCGCAGTCGATCATCGCCGCCGGAGGCCAGCTCGGGGTGGTCAAGCTGGTCCTGGAGATGGTCGAGGAGCAGAGCTCAGGGCGCCAGATCTTCGAGCGGCTGGGTTTTCGGCAGGAGGGGCTGTTGCTGGATCAGGCCCGCGACCAGCAGGGTCGGCTGCACAACTTGCTGGTCCTGGGCTACCGCTTGCCCGACCCACCGGATGCATGACGGGTTAGCGGCGACGCCTGGGGTGGGACCGGAAGAAGCGTGACATCTCCGCCGAGGCAGCCGGCCCCAAGGGGTCGGTGTACGAACCTCGCGTGTCGCCCCCGGACCAGGCATGTCCGGCGCCGTGGACAACCCATTGCTCCATCACCCGGTCGCCGCGACCGTCCGGATAGACCGTCTGCGTGAACGATCGCCCCCCTGGGACGGTGGCCCGGATCTCGGTCGGTGGGCCGGCGTCGGCAGGCCCCGGCTCGGCCGCGGAGCGCCATTGCTCCAGAAGCCGGTGGGCGTTCACGCGATCCACGGTCTGATCACGGTCACCGTGGAAGACGATCAGCGGGATCGCTTCGCCGGGCAGCCGGGCGTCCCGAGCGGGCCCATTCTTCATCACGTGAAAGGCGGAGGGCACGTCGTGTGCGGCCCCGAAGGCGAGGCCGGAGTGCACCCCGGCGGCCGCATAGATGTCGGGATACGCCGCTGCCATGACTGCCGCCATGGCGCCGCCTGCTGAGAACCCGGCGACGTACACCTGATCGGGGTCGGCCGCGTACTCCCGGATGACGCCCTGCGTGATGCCGGCGATCAGCGCAGGCTCCCCGCCGCGGCCCTGGTCAGCGGGCCGGAACCAGTTCCAGTACTTCATCCTGTTCGCCGCCGCCGACTGCTCGGGATAGGCCACAAGGAAGTCCTGCTGCTCCGCCAGCACGTTCATCTGCGTCCCTGTGGCGAAGTCCTCAGCGCCCTGCGTTCCGCCATGCAGCATGACCACCAAGGGCCGAGGCGCCCCGGCGTTGGCCGAGGGCACGTAGAGCTTGTAACGCAACCCGCCGGCCGCGGCCGAGAACGCGCCGTCCAGGAACGCCCCGGCGGGCTCGGCAGCGGCCAAGGCAGGAGCGGGTACCGGCGTCGTCGGCGAGGCTGGGGCTACGGGCGAGCCGTCGCGGCCCAAGGTCCGTTGGATGAGGCTCGTCGCCTCGGCCAGACGCCCAGCTCGGGTGAGCCGAGTTGCCTCCTCCATGTCGTGCACCCGCTCGCCGCTCATCTCTCTCCTGTCTGCTGGCTGTCCCGACCTGGCCGGGCTGATGCGTACGGACCTACCTCGGGGAGCCGGATCAACGAGCACCGCGCACAATGCGCTGCGCCAGCGCGGCCTTTACCGCCGGATCAGCTCGGAAAGCACCTAGTACCTCGACCGATTCGATCGTTGCCGCCGCCAGCTCCGGCGACACATCCGCCGCGATGGTTGCTAGCCCCAGAACCCGAACTTGAAGCGTCGAGCCCTCCGCGCGGTGCCGTTCCAACTCGGTTCGGGTCAGGTCCAGGACCCCCAGCGTGAGCGTCTTGCGCGCGAGCACGTCGTCCACGGCGCCCGAGTGGGCCGCCAGCTGCCGGCGAGCGGCCGTCCGGAAGAAGTCCGTCCGGTTGGCATAGAAACCCTCCTGAACGAGCAGATCGATCTGGCCGAGGTCGATCAGGCCGACGTTCACCGTGATCTTCTCGGTCTTGTCACCCTCCACATACCATCCCCTAACCATCCCGTTGGATGGTACCAGGTGGCACCGGATTGGCGGACCGGGTTCGTATCGTGGGGCAACAGCAAGGGCCGGGC
>JACCUZ010000397.1 GCA_013698395.1 Sporichthyaceae bacterium | reverse complement strand
ACGCCGACGGTGGCTGGTCCGCCGTTGACGAGGAACTCCTCCGCGGGCGCGCTGCCGCGCTGCTCGACCGGGGTGAGGGTCCACCGCCGCGCGAGCTGCTCGAGGATCTCGTCGGCGTCCAGCATCGTCTCGCGGTCCCAGCCGTGCTGCGGGTCGAGCGGCATCTGCTCGATGAACCGCAGCGCGTAGCCCTCGTCCAGCGCCCAGGCCAGCAGGTCGCTCGCCTCGTCGTCGTTCACCCCGCGCATGAGCACGGTGTTCACCTTGACCGGGTCCAGCCCGGCGGCCTTGGCCGCCGCCAGCCCCTTCACCACGTCGGCGAAGCGGTCGCGACGGGTGAGCTCCAGGAAGCGCTCAGGGCGCAGCGTGTCCAGGCTGACGTTGACCCGATGCAGGCCGGCCGCCGCGAGCGCCTTCGCGATCATGGCCAGGCCGAGGCCGTTCGTCGTGAGCGACACCTGTGGACTAGGTCGCAGCGCGGCGGTGCGCTCCACGATGCCGACGAGCCCCTTGCGTACGAGTGGCTCGCCACCGGTGAATCGCACCTCGGTCACGCCGAGCCGCTGCACCGCGACGGTGACCAGGCGCACGATCTCGTCGTCGGTCAGCAGCTGCGGCTTGGGCAGCCAGTCCAGACCCTCCGCCGGCATGCAGTACGTGCAGCGCAGGTTGCACTTGTCGGTGAGGGAGACCCGGAGGTCGGTCGCGACTCGGCCGAAGCGGTCGATGAGCACGCGACCCCCTCCGGTGTGCCTGGTGCCTCGACAATGATCTCCCGTCCCAGCAAGGGTACGCGCGACATCGCGTCCGCCACGCCCGACGGCGTTGTGTCCGACCGTGGACGCGCTCCGGCACGTGCACGGCCGGACCCAACAGTCACTGCCGGTTGCGTTGTGTCCGACCGTGGACGCGCCTGGGGCGCGTTGTGGAGTCTCATCAGATGGTCCACACCTGTGAGTCTCAGGACATCGGTGACACCTGACCGGTCTTGGCTGGATGGTTCTGGTCATGGCCAGAGACGGAGTCGCGGTGGATCCGGTGGTAGCTGCTGCAGTGGTCGCCCATGCCGGGGGCGAACGGGTGAACGTGGCCGCGTTGTGCCGGGACCGGGGGATCTCGCGGAAGACGTTCTACAAGTTCGTGCGCCGGTTCCAGGCCGAGGGGCTGGCCGGTTTGTTCCCTCGGTCGCGGCGACCACATCGCTGTCCGGCGGCGACGCCGGCCGTGACCGAGGACGCGATCGTGCGCGCCCGCAAGGAACTCGCCGACACCGGCTGGGACAACGGGGCGATCTCGATCATGTGGCGGCTGACCGACGCCGGCGAGCTCAAGCTGGTGCCGTCTCGAGCCACCATCCACCGGGTGCTGGTGCGCCGAGGGATGGTGGTCCCGGCGCCACGCAAACGGCCGACCAAGACCAGGTGGCGCCGGTTCACCCGACCGCGCGCGAACGAGCTGTGGCAGATCGACGGGTTCGAGGTCGCGCTCGCCGATGCCTCGATCGCGGTGGTCATCCAGATCGTCGACGACCACTCCCGCCTCGACCTGTGCTGCCATGCCTGCCGCAGCGAGAACGGCCAGGACGTGTGGGCCGCGTTCACCGCCGCCGCCGCCAGCTACGGGTTGCCCGCGCAGGTCCTCACCGACAATGGTGGCGCGTTCTCCGGGGCGCGCCGCGGCTGGGTCAGCCCGTTCGAGGCGAACCTGCGCCAGGTCGGCGTCGACCCGATCACCGCCACCCCCGCTCACCCGCAGACCTGCGGCAAGAACGAGCGAGCCCACGGCACCGCCGAGCGGTGGCTGGCCCGGCAGGCCACCCCGACCGACCTGGTCGAGCTGCAGGCCCTGCTCGACCGGTACCGCGTCGGCTACAACACCCGCCGCCACCAAGCCCTGCACATGCTCACCCCGCAACAGGTCTACGACCTGGCCACCATGACCGGACCCGCCTTCGCGCCGCGACCTGCGCCGCTCACGATCACCCACCCGACCGTCAGCATCCACGGCTCGATCGGTGTCGACCACACCGAGATCGGGCTCGGGCGACGTCACGCCGGCGCCACCGCCACCGCGTTCCGCAGCGGCGACGAAGTCACCATCTTCGTCGCCGGTGCGCTCGCACGAACCCTCACCATCGACCGAACGCGGCGCTACCAGGCCCAACGCCGCAGCCCCGTAGTGTCACCCATGTCCTGAGACATCAACGTCACCGAAGTCCTGACATCACAACGCGCCCGGGCACGTCCACGGTCGGACACAAGGTTCTTGGGTGGGGCGGAGCGGGTCGGGCCCGGGCGGGCCCAGGCGGGCCCAGGCCGGCTCAGGCGGGCCCTGTCGGGCCT
>JACCUZ010000395.1 GCA_013698395.1 Sporichthyaceae bacterium | reverse complement strand
CGGGGTGGTTCCCAACGGGTGCGGTCCCTGCCCGGGCAGGCGGGGCACCAGCGACCCCGGCACCAGCTCGGGCGGCACCAGCTCGGCCGGCCCCCCGGGAAGCCCAGAGCCGGTCAGCGGGCTCGTGTCGATCACATCGGTGGGCACCGGCCCGTCGAAGACCCGCAGCTCCGGGCCCAGGTCCGGCGGGAACAACTCCGGCGGCAGGTCACCCAGGTCGGTCGGAGGCGGGTCGCCCAGGTCGGTGGTCATCCCCGGGTCACCTCCCGCCCGCCATCTCGAACATGTGTTCGAGTCTACCCGACTGGCCCGACACAATATGGGCCAACGACAATCTGTGGACAGCGGTTTCCCATCGGCCGCATGCTGTCGCCGACGGCGCCGTCAGGTGACGGTCGCGCGAGCGTGGTACCTGGGTTCGCGCTCCTCGCCCGCGTCGACCAGGGCCGCCAGCTGCTCGACCGTAGCGACGACGTCGACATGGCGGACGTATAACGGCGCAAGGCCGAGCCGCACGATGTCGGGAGCTCGGAAGTCGCCGATGACCCCACGCGCGATCAACGCCTGCACCACGCCGTACGCCGAGGGATGCGTGAGGGACACCTGGCTGCCGCGCTCTTCGTCGGGTCGCGGCGTCACAACCGCGAAACCGCGCGACGCGAGCACCGAGTCGGCCAGGGACAGGAAGAGCCGGGTCAACGAGAGGCTGCGCGCCCTCACCTCTGCCATCGACAACTCATCGAACGCCGCGAGCGCCACTTCGAGTGCCAGCAACGACAGCATCGGCGGCGTCCCGCACCGCATGCCGTCGATGCCGGGGCCGGGCTCATAGCTGCTCTCCATCGCGAAAGGCCGCGCGTGCCCCGTCCACCCCATAAGAGGTGAGCGCATTGCTGTGTGGTGGCGACGGGAAGCCATGACGTACGCCGGTGCGCCGGGGCCGCCGTTGAGGTACTTGTAACTGCAGCCGACGGCGAAGTCGACGTCCCACTCGTTCAGCCGTACGTCGAGGGCGCCGGCCGAGTGCGAAAGGTCCCAGACGGACAACGCTCCAGATGCATGGGTGGCGGCCGTTACCGACGGGACGTCGTGCGCCCGACCGGTCCGGTAGTCGACGTGGCTGAACGCGACCGCCGCCACGTCGGAGTCCAGGACCGACCCAAGATCCGCCGGCTCGACCTTCACCAGACGCATGGCCAGAAGGTCGGCGACGGAGTCAGCGATGTAGAGGTCCGCCGGGAAGTTGCCCGGCTCGATCACCAGGGTCGAGCGACCGGGACGCAGCCGCGCTGCGGCCACGAGCACCTTGAACAGGTTGACCGACGTGGAGTCCGCCACAACGACCTCGTCATCGGCGGCCCCGACCAGCCGCGCGATGCGCGCCCCCACCCGACGAGGCGCATGCCACCAGTCGTGGGCGTTCCACGAGGTGATCAGGTCGCGACCCCACTGGTCGGCCACGACCTCGCGGACCGCATCCGGTACAGCTGACCCCATCGCGCCCAGGGAGTTCCCGTCGAGGTAAACGATGTCCTCGGGCAGCGCGAAACGGGCGCGGACGTGGGCCAGCCGGTCGGTCGCGTCGAGCACCTCGGCGTGACGTCTCCCAGCGACCAGATCCACGACGCGCACCCTATGCGCGGCACACTGGTGCTCATGGTGGGACGATCCGGGTCCGCCTCGTGGGGTGTGGTGCTCGACGCCCCCGACGCGCGCGTGCTCGCGCACTTCTACGAGCGACTGCTCGGGTGGCGCATCGGCACGGACGACCCGGAATGGGCCACTCTCGCGGCGCCCGACGGGGTGGCGTACCTGGGATTCCAGACATCACCGGAGTACGTCCGACCGGTGTGGCCGCCGACAGACCGCGCCCAGCAGCCCATGATGCACCTGGACGTGGAGGTGGACGACCTCGAGACCGCGGTCGCCCACGCGGTGTCGGTCGGTGCGACGCCGGCCGAGTACCAGCCGCAGGCCCATGTCCGGGTGATGCTCGACCCCGTCGGGCACCCGTTCTGCCTCTACGTCGGCACCTAGCCAGGGCGAGGCCGCGGCACTCAGACGAAGACCGCGAGCGGCCGGGCCACGGCACCCCGCTCCTCCAGCAGGGCGAGAAAGGTGCCGTCCGGTCCGAAGACGGCGACCGGGCCGGCTGGGCCGGCTGGGCCGGCTGGGCCGGCTGGGCCGGCTGGGCCGCCAAGAGCAGGGAGGGACATCCCGTGCGACACGCTGCGTGCCTCCTCGGCCGTGACATCCCGTGCGGGAAACGCTTCCCGGGCCGCGACGGCGATGGGCAGCACCGCCAGGTCCATGGCCAGCTGGTCCAGGGTCCGCGCCCTCGACAGGTCGAAGGGGCCGACCCGGGTGCGCCGGAGGGCGGTCAGGTGACCGCCGACGCCGAGGGCGGCCCCGAGGTCGCGGGCCAGGGCTCGGACGTAGGTCCCGCTGGAGCAGACCACGTGCACGTCGACGTCGAGGAGGCGGCCAGGAGTACGCCGGACCGCCAGCACGTCGAAGGAGGTCACCCGCACCGGCCGGGCGGCGAGACTGACGTCCTCGCCCGCACGGACGCGCTGGTACGCCCGCTTGCCGCCCACCTTGACCGCACTGACGGCCGACGGAACCTGCTCGATGTCACCGGTCAGCGCGTGCACCCCTGCACCGATCTCGTCATCGGTCACGTGGTCCGCGGAAACGGTGTTGGTGGGCTCGCTGTCGGCATCGTCGGTGACCGTGCTCGCACCGAGCCGGATCGTCGCGTCGTAGGCCTTCGAGGTGAGGCTGAGATGCCCGAGCAAGCGCGTGGCGCGGTTGATGCCCAGAACCAGCACACCCGTGGCCATCGGGTCGAGGGTGCCGGCGTGACCTACCCGCCTGGTGCCGGCCAGCCGCCGCACCCGGGCGACTACGTCGTGCGAGGTCATTCCTCCCGGCTTGTCGACGACAACGAGCCCGTCAGGGGCGGGCGTCATGGGCTCCGTCGTAGGCGGCCTCGTCGACGTCCTCCGCGCCCTCGGCGTCCTCGGCGTCGTCGACATCGACATCCACATCGACTCGGGGAGGCTTGTAGGGATCGGGGTCGCCGGCGTACGTCGCGCCTGCGGCCACGCGATGCACCTCGGCGTCGGCCGCCGCGACCTTGGCCAGCAGGTCCTCGATGTGAGCGGCGTTCTCAGGCACCGCGTCGGCGATGAACGCCAGCGTAGGGGTGTGCCGGACACCGGTCAGCCGCCCCACCTCAGACCTGAGCACGCCACGGGCGCTCTCCAGCGCCGCCGCCGTCGCTGCCTTCTCCGACTCGTCGCCGAAGACCGTGTAGAACACGGTCGCCTGCTGCAGGTCGTTGGTGACTCGGGCGTCGGTGATGGTGACGAACCCCAGCCGCGGGTCCTTGACACGCATCTCCAGCGTCTCGGCGACGATCACCTTGATGCGGTCGGCCAACTTGCGCGCTCGTGCGACGTCAACCACGGCTACTCGTCCTCCGACTCGTTGAAAACCCGCTGCCGCGCCGACAGCAGGTCGAGCTCGGGCCGACCGGCGACCAGCCGCTCGCACGCGTCGAGCACGTCGACGCAGTGCGCGCGGTCGGCCGAGACGACGGCCACACCGACGAGGGCACGGCGGTGCAGGTCTTGGTGCCCTGCCTCCGCCGCGCTCACGTCGAACTTCCGGCGCAGCTCGGCGACGACCGGGCGCACGACCGAACGCTTCTCCTTCAGCGACCGGAGGTCACCGAGGAGCAGGTCGAGCGCCAGCGTGCCGACGTACAACTCTGCGCCCTTCAGCTAGGCGCGGGCCTTCTCGCGCATCTCGAAGGTCTCGATCACGTCATCGGTCTTGATGTCGTTGAACGACCCCAGTCCGATGCCGCACTCGAAGCCCTCGCGGACCTCCGTCGCGTCGTCCTTGAAGCGCTTGAGCGACTCGACGGTGAGGTTGTCCGCGACGACCGCGCCGTCGCGGATGAGCCGGGCCTTGGCGTTGCGGCGGATCTCGCCGCTGCGGACCAGGGCACCGGCGATGTTGCCGAACTTCGAGGACCGGAACACCTCGCGGACCTCGGCGGTGCCTAGCTGCGCCTCTTCGTACTCGGGCTTGAGCATGCCCTTCAGCGCGGCCTCGACCTCCTCGATCGCTTGGTAGATGACCGAGTAGTAGCGCACGTCGACGCCTTCGCGGTCGGCGAGCTCGGTCGCCTTGCCCTGCGGCCGGACGTTGTAGCCGATGATGACGGCCTCCGACGCCGATGCCAGCATGACGTTGGTCTCGGTGATCGCACCGACTCCGCGGTCGATGATGCGGATGTCCACCTCGTCGCCCACGTCGATCTTGAGCAGGGCCTCCTCGAGCGCCTCGACCGCACCGGCCTGGTCGCCCTTGAGGATGAGGTTGAGCGTGTCGACCCTGCTCTGCTCCAGCCAGTCCTCGAGGGAGACCTTCTTGCGCGACTTGGCCAGCATCGCGTTGCGCTGCATCGCCTGACGCTTCTCCGCGATCTGGCGCGCGATGCGGTCTTCATCGGCCACGAGGAACTTGTCCCCGGCGCCGGGCACCGAGGTGAACCCGAGCACCTGCACTGGCCGTGAGGGCAGGGCCACGTCGAGGTTCTCGCCGTGCTCGTCGAGCATGGCGCGGACCCGACCGTACGCGTCGCCGGCGACGATCGAGTCACCGACGGCCAACGTGCCGCGCTGGACGAGCACCGTCGCCACCGGGCCGCGACCACGGTCGAGGTGGGCCTCGATCGCCACCCCGCGGGCCTGCTCGTCGGCGACCGCACGCAGGTCGAGCGACGCGTCCGCGGTGAGCAGGATCGACTCGAGCAGCTGGTCGATGTTCGTGCCCTGCTTGGCGGAGACATCTACGAAGATGGTCTCGCCGCCGTACTCCTCGGCGACCAGGTTGTACTCCGTGAGCTGCTGGCGGATCTTGGCGGGGTTGGCCCCGTCGGTGTCGATCTTGTTGATCGCGACGACGATCGGTACGTCCGCCGCCTGCGCGTGGTTGAGCGCCTCGATGGTCTGCGGCATGACGCCGTCGTCGGCCGCCACCACGAGTACCGCGATGTCGGTCACCTTGGCGCCGCGGGCACGCATGGCGGTGAAGGCCTCGTGGCCGGGGGTGTCGATGAACGTGACCGCCCGGTCCTGGCCCTCGTGGGTCGTGTGCACCTGGTAGGCGCCGATGGACTGAGTGATGCCGCCGGCCTCGCCGGAGAGGACGTCGGTCTGCCGGATGGCGTCCAGCAGTCGCGTCTTGCCGTGGTCGACGTGACCCATGACGGTTACGACTGGCGGACGGGAGACCAGCTGGTCCTCGTCCCAGTCCTCACCCATGAAGTCGATGTCGAACGACTCGAGCAGCTCGCGGTCCTCGTCCTCCGGACTGACGACCTCGACCTGGTAGCCGAGCTCGGCGCCGAGGAGCTGGAACGTGTCCTCGTCGAGCGACTGGGTCGCGGTCGCCATCTCACCGAGGTGGAACAGCACCGTGACCAGCGAGGCCGGGTTGGCGTCGATCTTCTCCGCGAAGTCGGTAAGAGACGAGCCGCGCGCGAGGCGTACGACGGTGGAGCCGTCGCCGTGCGGGACGGCGACGCCGCCCAGCGACGGCGCGGCCATGTTGTCGAACTCCTGGCGCCGCTGCTTCTTGGACTTGCGACCGCGCCGGGGCGGACCTCCGGGCCGACCGAAGGCACCGGCAGTTCCACCACGTCGTGGGCCACCACCTCGGCCGCCGAAACCTCCGCCACCGGGACGACCGCCACCGGGACCGCCGCCGTATCCACCGCCAGCACCCGGAGCACCACCGGGACGACCGGCACCAGGAGCACCAGGACGGCCGCGGCCGCCGGGCGCGCCCGGCCGACCGGCGCCCGGACCACCCGGACCACCGGGACCACCGGGTCGACCGACACCGGGCGTGGGGCGCGCGGGCA
>JACCUZ010000394.1 GCA_013698395.1 Sporichthyaceae bacterium | reverse complement strand
GGAGCTGGCCGAGCTGGCCCGCTGCTCGGTGCGCGCGTCCTGCGCGCCCGACGGCGTCCGGACCCGCCTGCTGGGCGGCATCGACGCCTGGCTGGCCGCGCCGCCTGGCTGAACCCCGCCTCCTCAGAGCTGGACGCCCACGAGGACCGGCTCGTTGACCAGGGTGATGCCGAACGCGGCCTGCACACCGGCCCGGACCTCCCGGGCCAGGTCCAGCAGGTCGGCGGTGGTGGCGCCACCCCGGTTGGTCAAGGCCAGCGGATGCTTGGTGGACAGGCGGGCTGTGCCGTCGCCGTAGCCCTTTCCGAACCCGGCCCGCTCGATCAGCCAGGCGGCCGACGTCTTGACGTGGTCCGGGCCCACGGGCCAGCGAGGTGCTCCCGGGGGCATCAACCGGGCCGCCTCGTCGGCCGGCAGCACCGGGTTGGTGAAGAACGACCCCGCGCTCCAGGTGTCGTGGTCGGTCGGGTCGAGCACCATGCCCTTGCCTCGGCGGAGCTCGAGCACCGCTTGCCGCGCCTGAGCGATCGGCGCGACCGAGCCCGCCTCGACGCCCAGGTGACCGGCCAGCGCGGCATAACGGATGGGGGATCCCACCGGGGAGCGCGCGAGCCGGAACGCCACGGCCAGCACGACGTACCGGTCGGCGCCCTTGAAGACGCTGTGCCGGTAGGAGAAGCGGCAGTCGGCGTTGTCGAGGAGCAGCACGTCGCCGCTTTCCCGGTCCAGCGCCCGGACCCAGCGGATCGTCTGGGCCACCTCCTGCCCGTACGCCCCGATGTTCTGGATCGGCGCCGCGCCCACGGTGCCCGGGATGCCTGACAGGGCCTCGATGCCGGCGTAGCCCTCGTCGACGGCCAGGTCGACGGCGTGGTCCCAGTCGACGCCTGCCTCGAACTGCAGCGACTGCTCGGGCAGCGGCCCGACCGCGACGCCGCTGGTCGCGATCCGAAGCACCGTCCCGTCGAAGCCGGCGTCGTCGACGACCAGGTTGCTGCCACCACCGAGGATCAACAGCGGTTCGCCGGCTACATCGGCCTCCCGGACCACACTGATGACCTCGTCGTCGGTGTGGGCGGTGACCATGCGTCGGGCCGGGCCCCCGACCCGCAACGTCGTGAGCCCCGACAGAGGGACGTCGGTCTCGACGAGCACGGCTCGCCTAGAGCTGGACGACGGCCTGGGCGCGGCCGAGAACCTTCGCCCCAGCCTGGGACACCGTCAGGTCGACCCGGACCCGGTCATTCTCCAGGACCGCTGCCACGACACCGGTGACCTCGACCGTCGCCCCGGTGTCGTCGTCCGGGACCGGCACGGGCCGGGTGAAACGGACGCCGTACTCCACCACCCGTGCCGGGTCGCCTGCCCAGTCGGTGACGACCCGCGCCGCCAGGGCCATCGTGAACATGCCGTGCGCAATGACTCCCGGGAGTCCGACCGAGGTGGCGACCCGCTCGTTCCAGTGGATCACGTTGAAGTCGCCCGAGGCGCCTGCATACCGCACCAGGTCGGCACGGCGGATGGAAAACGCCTGCGCGGGCAGCGCCGTCCCCACGGCGGTGTCCTCGACCGTGAGCGACACCATCAGCCGTCTCCCCGTACCACCAGCGTGCTCCAAGCCGTCACCACGTGCTCACCGGTCACCGTGGCGACATCGCTGCGCGAGGTGAGCATGTCGTGCCCACCCACGGAGCGCACCGACTCGAGGGTCACCGTCACAGTGAGGGCGTCCCCGGCGAGCACCGGGCGGGAGTGGGCGAACCGCTGCTCGCCATGCACCACCCGGGTGTAGTCGATCCCGAGCTCCGGGTCCTCGATCAGCCGCCGGGAGGCCTGGAAGGTCATCACGATCGGGAAGGTCGGGGGCGCGATGACGTCCGGGTGGCCGAGAGCACGAGCAGCCTGCCGTTCGCGGTAGACCGGGTTGGGGTCACCGATGGCATCGGCGAACTCGCGGATCTTCTCGATACCGACCTCGTAGGCGTCGCTCGACGGGTAGGTCCGCCCCACGAGTGAGGGGTCGATCGCCATGCGCCGGCGTCAGCGCGTCTCGCGGTGCACCGTGTGCCTGCGGTCCCGCGGGCAGTACTTCTTCATCTCGAGCCGGTCGGGGTCGTTGCGCCGGTTCTTGCGCGTGATGTAGTTGCGCTCTTTGCACTCGACGCACGCCAGCGTGATCTTCGGACGGATGTCGGTCTGCTTCGCCACGGTGGCGCTCCTAGCCTTGTCGGGATTCGTGCAGTAGCGGAGGCCGGACTTGAACCGGCGACACAGCGATTATGAGCCGCTTGCTCTACCTGGCTGAGCTACTCCGCCCTGGAGAGCCCCCTTACGGAATCGAACCGTAGACCTTCTCCTTACCATGGAGACGCTCTGCCGACTGAGCTAAGGGGGCAGTCAGGCTTCCTGAGCGCGACGAGGATACATGCCCGCCGCCCGGGAGACCGACCCAGGACGGCCCCCGACCGCAGGTCGGAGGCCGTCTGGCGCAGACGTGGCAGGTGAAGGATTCGAACCTTCGTAGGCTAAGCCGACGGATTTACAGTCCGCTCCCATTGGCCACTCGGGCAACCTGCCGTACGCCTGAGGAGGATAACGGAGCGACCATCGCGGCTCACAACTCGCCCGTCGGTCCTTCCGCCTGCTCGCGGTCGGTGGGCCGGTGGCGCAACGAGCCCGCCAGCCCCGCCACGCCGAGCCCCACCAGAGCCACCGGTGCCAGCCAGTCGAGGTCGACGGTTATGTCGGTCGCAGCGCCGACGAGGTGGCTGACCGCGACGATCAGGAACACCACGCCCGCGATGAGGGACACCAGGTCCAGTTCGTGACGTCTCATCGCCGTACCGCCAGTTCTCCGAGGCCCACCGAGGCGTCGACCGCGATCACGGTCTGCGTACCGCTGGACGTTCCTTCAGCCGCCACCGTGGCATCGAGCCCGGTGCCGTCCTGGGTCGGCTCGTCGAGAAGGATCATCGTCCCGGCGCCGACATGGCCCTCCACGACGACGCGGGCATCGGTCGGGACGATCACCCGCAGCTCCCCGACCCCTAGCCGCACCTCTACATCGACGTCGCTGCCAGCGGGCAGATTGGTCAGGTCGAGCTCGGCATCACCGACGCCCAGCCTGAAGTCCCGCTCGGCAAGAGCCACCGTCGCCGGCGCCCACGTACGTTCGCCCATCGAGGCGCTGAGATGTTGGTCCGCAGCGGCGCTGATGGCGGTCGCCATCGAGAGCACGAGGCCCAGCAGGATCAGTCCGCGGGCCCGTCCGACAAAGGCACCGACGAGCAGGCCGCCGGCCACCACGGCCAGTGCCGCCCCGAAGATGGCGACGACCCGGAAGTCATCGTCGGCGATGGTGTTCCAACCGACCATCAGGCCGACGACGATGAGGGCGGTGCTGATGGTGATCCGGCCGAGCAGCGACTTCTCGCGCGGCGGACGTGGTGGTACCGGCGGCACGGGCGTCGTCGCCCAGGTGGGCGGAGGTGGCGGCGCACCCTGGACGGGAGCTGTCGTGGTGTACGCGGTGCCGGCTGCCTGACCGTAAACCCCCGGTTCGGGCGGCGGTACCGGACCGTACGCAGCGGTCGGCGGAGTCTGGTCGACGACCGGGCGCTGGCCGTTGCGCAGCAGCAGCACGACGGTGACCCCGAGGACGATCAGCACACCCAGTCCGCCGAGACCCGGTCCGGTGTCGAGCATGGCACCGACAGCTGCCAGGCCCACGACCAGCACGACGACCATGGCGATGACGGTCGCCACCGGGCGTGAGGAGCGGCCGTTGAACAGCCGCTGGCCTTCGGACTCCTGCTCCCCCTCGTTGGGGATGAGCAGCCAGCCGACGGCATAGAGCAGTACGCCGGTCCCCCCGAAGACGGTGAGCACGACGAACAGGATCCGCAGGATGAGGGGGTCGATACCGGCGTGACGGCCCAGGCCGCCGGCGACGCCGGCGAGCTTTCGGTCGGATCGGCTGCGGCGAAGCAGGTTGAGTGGTGGATAGGTGGGCGGGGGTTGCTGAGCTGTGGTGGTGTCCTGTGTGGTCATGCAGCCATCGTGACCGGACCAGGGATCGCTGGCATCAGGTACGCACCCTGGACCGACCCTGACCCGACCCTGAACGCAATGGGAGCCGCCCTCCGGCACCTTCCGGATGCCCGGAGGCTCGAGTCCATAGGAGACTCATCCCCGTGACCAGCACCGTGCCGCCGCCAGCGACGGCCGAGGTCGCGGGCGGTGTCCAGCGGCTCTACCGCCGCCGCGACGGCCGGCTGCTCGCCGGAGTCGCACGTGGGCTGGCCCAGCACCTGGGGGTCGACACGATCGCCGTCCGGGTGCTGTTCGTCGTGTTGGCCGCCTTCGGTGGGGCGGGCGTCCTGGCGTACATCCTGTTCTGGGTCTTCGCCCCGCTGGACCGGTCCGGCGCGGACCGGCCGATGGACCGGCAGCGGGACGTGACCACCCTGCTCGCCCTCGGCTCCCTGGCCGTGGGGACCCTGCTCCTCCTGCGCGCCCTCGGGCTGGGGTTCGACCTCGGGCTCGCCCTGCCGCTGTTGGCGGTGGCCGCCGGTGTCGTCATCCTGTGGCGGCAGGCCGATGACGACGCCCGGGTTCGGTGGCGCCAGGTGACCGGCACCGAGCGTTGGTCGGGAGCTGCGCGGGCCTTTGGTGGTGGGGCGCTGATCCTCCTCGGCGCGGGCGCGATCCTCGTCGGCCCGGCGGACCTGGACGGCACGTGGGGCGGGCTCGTCGCCGCCCTGGTCGTCACCATGGGCCTCGCGCTGATCAGCGGGCCGTGGTGGATGCGGATGGCGCGGGATCTCGCCGCCGAGCGCAACGCCCGGATCCGCGAGCAGGAGCGCGCCGAAGTGGCGGCCCACGTACACGACTCCGTGCTGCACACGTTGACACTGATCCAGCGCCACGTCGACGACCCGCGCGTGGTGTCCCAGCTGGCTCGGGCGCAGGAACGCGAGCTGCGGGGGTGGCTCTATCGACCACGAGCCGACGCATCGGTGACCGCGGCCATGGAACGGGTCGCAGCCGACGTGGAGGACGCGCACGCCGTGACGATCGAGGTGGTGGTGGTGGGTGACTGCCCACTCGACGACCGACTCGCCGCCGTGCGGGACGCGACCCGGGAGGCTTTGGTGAACGCGGCGAAGTACGCAGGCGACTCGGCGATCACCGTCTATGCCGAGGTGGCGCCGGGGCACGTGACCGTGTTCATCCGCGACCGGGGACCGGGCTTCGACATGGCCGCGGTGCCGGCCGACCGGCTCGGGCTGCGCCAGTCCGTCGTCGGCCGGATGGCGCGGCACGGCGGCTCCGCCGTGGTTCGGTCGGTGGCCGGTGAAGGCACCGAGGTCCAGCTCGAGATGCCCCGAGACGTCAGGAGTAGCTCGTGACCGAAGGCCGCGTTCGGGTCGTTCTGGTGGACGACCACCGGATGTTCCGCAGCGGCGTCCGCGCCGAGCTGGGGTCCGCGGTGGACATCGTCGGCGAGGCCGAGGACGCGCAGTCGGCGATCTCGGTCATCGCCCAGACGCGGCCGGACGTCGTGCTGCTGGACGTCCACCTCCCCGGGGGCGGGGGGCGGGCGGTGCTCGCGGCCCTCGTCGGCGAGCTTCCGGACGTACGCTTCCTGGCCCTGTCGGTCTCCGACGCGCCGGAAGATGTCATCTCGGTGATCCGTGGTGGGGCGCGCGGCTACGTCACGAAGTCCATCACCGGTCCCGAGCTGGCCGCAGCGGTGCGCCGGGTAGCCGAAGGTGACGCGGTGTTCTCTCCGCGGCTGGCCGGGTTCGTCCTCGACGCGTTCGCCGCCACCACCGACGTCGCCACCGTGGACGAGGACCTGGACCGCCTTTCGCAGCGGGAGCGCGAGGTGCTGCGGCTGATCGCCCGCGGCTACACGTACAAGGAGGTGGGCAAGGCGCTCTTCATCTCGGTGAAGACGGTCGAGACCCACGTCTCCGCGGTGCTGCGCAAGCTGCAGCTGTCCAACCGCCACGAGCTGACCCGATGGGCCACGTCACGACGCCTGGTGTGAACAGATGGCCCGAGTCCGCACCGACCATCTCGTATAGCGTGCCGTCCATGGCTGACTCCTCCTTCGACATCGTGAGCAAGGTCGACCACCAGGAAGTCGACAACGCGCTGAACCAGACCGCCAAGGAGATCTCCCAGCGCTTCGACTTCAAGAACGTCGGCGCCTCGATCAAGTGGGCCGGCGAGGCAGTCCGCATGGAGGCGAACAGCGAGGAGCGGGTCAAGGCGATCCTCGACGTCTTTGAGACCAAGCTCGTCAAGCGGGGGATCTCACTCAAGGCCTTGAAGAGAGGCGAGCCGACGTTGTCGGGCAAGGAGTACTACCTGGTCTGCGAGATCGAGCAGGGCATCTCCAGCGAGAACGCGAAGAAGGTCTCCAAGCTCATCCGCGACGAGGGGCCCAGGTCGGTCAAGGCCCAGGTGCAGGGCGACGAGCTGAGGGTCACGTCGAAGTCCCGCGACGACCTGCAGGCCGTCCAGGCGCTGGTCAAGGGCACCGACCTCGACTTCCCGGTGCAGTTCGTCAACTACCGCTGACATTTCGCCGGCCGGCAACGCCATCCCGCCCACCGCGCTTTGCAAGGCGAGGGATCGCTTCAGCAGGCGTCGACACCTCGCGCAGCGAGCGTTGACCACGTATACGTGGTCAACGCCGCGAGCCCCGCAAACGGGTCAGCGGCGGTAGCCGGCGAGCTGTTCGAGGCGGGCGATCCGCTCGGCCATCGGCGGATGGGTCGAGAACCAGCTGGAGATGCCTTCGCGGCGGAACGGGTTGGCGATCATCAGCGAGCTGGTCGTCTGGAGGTTGGGTTCCGGTGGCAGCGGCAGCGCTCGGGCCCCGAGCTCGAGCTTGCGCAGCGCGCTGGCCAGCGCCAGCGGGTCGCCGGTGATCGCGGCGCCCGAGGCGTCGGCCTGGTACTCCCGCGAGCGGCTGATGGCCATCTGGATCAGCCCGGCGGCGACCGGTCCGAGCAGCAGCACGACAAGCGCCCCCAGCGGCCCGGGTCCGTCATCGTCGCTGCTGCGGCCGAAGGGGACCAGCCAGACCAGGTAACCCAGGTACATGATCACGCTGGCGAGCCCGGCCGCGACCGAGCTGAGGAGGATGTCGCGGTTGTAGACGTGGGACAGCTCATGGCCCAGCACGCCCCGCAGCTCGCGCTCGTGGAGCATCGCCAGGATCCCGTCCGTGCAGCAGACGGCAGCGTTGCGGGGGTTGCGCCCGGTGGCGAAGGCATTGGGAGCCATCGTCGGCGACACGAAGAGCCGAGGCATGGGCTGCCGCGCCGCGGTCGAGAGCTCGCGCACGATGCGGTACATCCCGGGCTGCTCGGCCTCGCTCACCGGGCGGGCCCGCATGGACCGCAGCGCGATCTTGTCGCTGAAGAAGTAGGAGATGCCGTTGGTCGCCAGGGCGAGCACGGCGGCGATGGTCAGTCCCTGCCTGCCGCCGAGCCACTGGCCGGCAAGCAGGATGAGCCCGGAGAGGAGAGCGAGCAGGACGGCTGTCTTGACGCCGTTCACATGCCGGTGCACGGCTGGTCCTCCGGAGAGCGTGAGTGGGTCGTCTCTGCCGAGAACGCCACGCCCCTCGCCGTCGTTCCCTAGAAGCGCAGGATCGTGTCCGGGACGACGGAGAGGGTGAGGGCCGCGCCCAGGGTGGCGCCGATCGCCACGCCATCGGACCAGGAGATGCGGTACGAGGGGGGCCGGGCGTCCTCGGCCGTGCGGGCGTACATGGTGGTCGCCCAGGCGAGGTAGTAGTACAGCCCGATCACCACGTTGACCGCCATGACGACCGCCAGCCAGCCGGCTCCCTGGTCGACCGGGGCCCGGAACACGACGATCTTGGCGAACAGCCCGAGCAGGCCGGGTGGCAGGCCGGCCAGGCAGGCGAGGGCGAACGCCAGCGCGAAGGCCGACAGCGGTTCGGTACGACCCAGCCCCCGGTAGTCCGCCAGCGCGTTGGCTTCTCGGTGACGTCCCACCAGCGTGACCACCGAGAACGCACCCAGGTTCATCACGGCGTAGGCCACCACGTATGCGACCGTCGCGGGCAGGACCGCGTCGACGTCGCCGGCCACGGCGGACCCGAGCGGGACCAGCATGTAGCCCGACTGCGCGACCGAGGACCACGCCAGCAGCCGGACGGCGCGAGTCTGCCGCAGCGCGGCGAGGTTGCCGACCGTCATGGTCACGGCCGCGACGACCGCGACCGCGGGCCCCCAGCTGTCGACGTACGGCGCGAAGCCCTCGGTGAGCAGCAGCGCGAGCCCGACGAAGCCCGCGGCCTTGGACACCACGGAGAGGTAGGCCGCCACCGGCACCGGCGCACCCTCGTAGGTGTCCGGTGCCCAGAAGTGGAACGGCACCGCCGCCACCTTGAAGCCGAACCCGGCCAGGGCCAGCGTGACGCCCAGGGCGAGCGCCGGCTGGCTCAGGGACGGGTCATCCAGCGCCGTCGCGATGCGCTCGAGGTGAACCTGGCCGGTCACGCCGTAGACCAGGCTCAGACCGAAGAGCATGACGGCCGTCGACACGACCGAGACCAGGAACAGCTTGAGCGCGGCCTCGCTCGAGCGGCTGTCGAAGCGCCGCAGCGCCACCAGCGCGAAGGCGGGCAGCGACACCACCTCGAGGGCCACGACCAGGGTGAGGAGGTCGCGGCTCGCGGCGAGGGTGAGCGCGCCGGACACCGACGAGAGCAGGAGGAAGAAGTACTCCCCGGATGGAAGCGCCGTGTCGCGGACCGTGTCCAAGGAGAGCAGCACGCACACCAGGGCCCCGGCCACGACCAGCGCCTGGAAGACCAGCGTCAGCTCGTCGACGACGTAGGAGCAGGCGGGCAGCACCAGCCCGTCCCCCGGCACACAGAACGTCCGGCGGGTGTCGCCGACCAGCGGCACGAGCAGCACACCCGCGACGGCGAGGCCGGCCACGGACACCCAGCCCGCGACCACCTTGCGCGCCGGTGGGAGGAAGGTGTCCAGGACCAGGACGCCCAGGGCGACGAGCGCGACGACCAGAGGCGCTGCGATGGCCACGTAGTCGATCGACTGCAGGCTCGTCACGGCGCGCCGCCGAGCAGGGCGCGTACGACGGGGTCGCTCGCGTCGAGCAGCCACCCGGGCCACAGCCCCAGCACCAGCACCAGCACCACGACCGGCGCCCACACCAGGAGCTCGTGCGGGCTCGCGTCCCGCAGCAGCACGGCGTCGCGCCAGGCCTGGAAGCTGGTGCCCTGGGTGACCCGGCGCAGCAGCCGGACAAAGTACGTCGTGGTGAGCACGACACCGACCCCGGCCACCGCCATCAGCACGAGGTAGTAGCCCCGGGGCAACGGGTCCGCCGGGTCGAAGGCGCCGAGCAGCACGAGCATCTCGCCCCAGAACCCGGCGAGGCCCGGGAGGCCTACGCTGGCCACCGCCCCGAAGGCGAGGAGGGCGCCCAACCGAGGCATCCGCTCGTAGAGGCCACCGCCGAGCACCTCGATCTGCGCCGTGTGGTGGCGGTCCTTGATCGCGCCGACGAGGAAGAACAGCAGGCCGGTGATCAGGCCGTGGGCGATGTTGGCGTAGAGCGCCCCGTTGACGCCCACCGGGGTCAGCGTCGAGATGCCCAGCAGGACGAAGCCCATGTGGCCGATGCTCGAGAAGGCGATCAGACGCTTGAGGTCGCGCTGGGCCAGGCAGGCAAGGGAGCCGTAGACGATGCCGACGACCGCGAGCGCTCCGAGCCACGGCGCGACGACCTCCGCCCCCTCAGGGACGATCGGAAGCGCGATGCGCACGAAACCGTAGGTCCCCATCTTGAGCAGCACACCGGCCAGCAGCACGGAGCCGACGGTCGGCGCGGCGGTATGCGCGTCGGGCAGCCAGGTGTGCAGCGGCCACATCGGCGTCTTCACCGCGAAGCCGAGCCCCAACGCGAGGAACGCGAGCACCTGGACGCCCCGGGACAGGCCCGCCCCCTGCCGCTCGGCGAGCTCCACCATGTCGAACGTGCCCGCCTCCAGGCCGACGAGCAGGATCCCGAGCAGCATCACGACGCTGCCGAGCAGCGTGAACAGGATGAACACGTCGGCTGCGCGACGCCGACCGCCGGGGACGCTGTCGTCACCCCACTGGGCGATGACCAACCACATCGGCACCAGCACGACCTCGAAGAAGACGAAGAACAGCAGCAGGTCCAGTGCGACGAAGGTGCCGAGCATGCCGACCTCGAGCAGCAGCAGCAGGCCGACGAGTGCCCGCAGCCGGCCGGCCTCGGGCCGGATCCTGAGCAGGTAGGCCATGCACAGGGCGGTCAGACCCGAGGTGAGCAGGACCAGCGGCGCGGAGATGCCGTCGATGCCGAGGTGCAGGCGCAGCCCGAGGCTGGGGACCCACGGCACGTCGGTCTCCGGGAACGTCGCAGCCGCCACCACCGCCACGACGAACGTGACGAGCGCGACGCCGGTGCCGAACGGCGCAGCGAGCCGCTCCGCGCGCCGCGGCGGTGCGACGAGGAGCACCAAGGAACCCACCAGCGGCACGGCGAGCAGAAGCGGCAGGAGAAGCTCCCTCATGTCAGCGTCACCACCCCGAGAGCAAGAAGCAGTACGCCGGCGAGCAGCCCGGTCAGGTAGGTCTGGACGTTGCCCTGTTGGGAAAGGCTCACCAGCCGGCCCAGCCCGGTGGCACCGCGGCCGGTGCCTCGGACGGCTCCGGTGACCACCTCGTCGTCGGCCCGCAGCACCGCCCGGGCCATGCCACGCACCGGACCGACGACCCCACGGTCGTACATCTCGTCGACCCAGAACGCGCGCTCGAACGCCGGCCGCGCCCGCAGCGCCGCGGTCGGGTCGGCAGCCGGATTCCGCCGCCAGGCAAGCCACATCGCTGCCGCACCGGCGACCGCGAGCAGGACGGACACCCCCGACGTGGCGAGGCCGACGTGCAGTGACGCCTGGGCAACCTCGCCCGCATCACCGCGTGTGGCCCAGCGCGGCAGCCACCCGTCGCGCAGTCCGACAATCCCGAGAAGCACGCTGGGCACGGCCAGCGCGAGCAACGGCCAGCGCATCGCAGGTCCTGACTCGTGGGCGGCGGCGGCACCTCGCCGGTCCCCCAGGAAGGTCATCAGCCACAGCCGCGTCACGTACGCCGCAGTCACCGCCACGGTGATCAGCCCCACGACGAGCACCAGCCAACCGGTCCACGCCGCCGCCACACCGTTCCCGTGCCGGGCGGTCTCCTCCGCGGCGCCGAGCACCGCCTCCTTGGAGAAGAACCCGGCGAACGGCGGCAGCCCGGCGAGCGCGGCGAGCCCGACCGTCATCGTCAGGAAGGTGACCGGCATCAGGCGGCGAAGCCCGCCCATGTCCGGCATCAGGTTGGTCCCGACCGCGTGGATCACCGACCCCGCGGCGAGGAAGAGCAGCGCCTTGAAGGCAGCGTGGGTGAGGAGGTGGAAGTTCGCAGCGACCGCCGACCCGACCGAGAGCGCGGCCAGCATGTAGGCGAGCTGGCTGACCGTGGAGTAGGCCAGCACCCGCTTGATGTCGTCCTGCCCGAGCGCAGCCAGGGCGCCGCCGAGCATGGTGATGCACGCGATCACCGCCATGACGGCGAGGGTCGTCGGCGCCTGCAGGAACACGTCGAAGAGCCGCACCACCAGATAGATCCCGGCGGCCACCATGGTGGCGGCGTGGATGAGCGCGCTGATCGGGGTGGGCCCGGCCATCGCGTCGGGCAACCAGGTGTGCAGCGGGAACTGGGCGGACTTCCCGACCACTCCGCACAGCAGCAGCAGGGTGGCGACGGTCGCCGTGCGCTCGGTCCCCACGCCCGACCGGACGACCTCGTCGATGCTGAACGAGCCGACGGCCCGCACCAGCGCGAAGATGCCGAACAGGAACCCGACGTCCCCGAGCCGGGTCACTACGAACGCCTTGACGGCGCCGGCGCGCGCGGCCTCCTGCTCCCAGTGGTGGCCGATCAGGAAGTAGGAGCAGACGCCCATCACCTCCCAACCGACCAGAAGCACCATGAGGTCGTCGGCGAAGACCACCAGCAGCATGGCTGCGGTGAAGAGGGACACCAGCGCGGCATAGGAGGAGTAACGCGGGTCACCCTTGAGGTACGCCGTCGAGTAGACCTGCACGCACAACGCCACCACGCAGACCGCGACTGACACCATCGCGGCCAGACCGTCGGCCCGCAGGTCGATGCCGAACGGCGGGCCACCGGTCGGCACGTCGGCCAGCTGCACCCGCAGACTGAGCGGCGCGTCGAGGACCACCCGCCCGCCGAGTACCGACGCGGCAACCAGTGCGGCGGTTGTTCCGCCCACCGCGACTGGCACGACCAGACCCGGCCACCGCCGTCCCCCGAGAAGCCCGAGCAACGCCGCCAGGAACGGCGCCGCCAGTGCGACGTAGACAGCGGTCACGCGGCGTCCTCACGCAGCTCGGTCATCTCGTCGAGTGACGACGTCGCCCGGTTGCGGAAGACCAGCAGGACGATGGCGAGGCCGAGTCCCACCTCGGCGGCGGCGATGGTGATGACGAACAGCGTGAACACCTGGCCGGCCAGCAGCTCGTCACGCAGCCAGACGTCGAAGGCGACGAGGTTGATGTTGACCGCGTTGAGCATGAGCTCGACCGACATCAGCACGAGGATCGCGTTGCGCCGGGCCAGGACGCCGTAGACGCCGATGCAGAACAGCAGGCCGGCGAGCAGGACCGGCATGAGCAGGGGCATCAGACGCTGCTCACGTCGGGGGATGGCCCGCCCGGCGGTGGCCCGATGTCCCGACGGGACAGCACGATCGCGCCCACCAGGGCGGCGAGCAGCAGGACGGACAGCACCTCGAAGGGCAGGACCCAGCTGCGGAACAGGGCCGTGCCGGCGTCGCCGGCCGTGCCC
>JACCUZ010000391.1 GCA_013698395.1 Sporichthyaceae bacterium | reverse complement strand
CCGTTGTCTACTGGGCGGTCGGGCCCTTCCCGTGTCTCACCCCCGGGGTTACCCCTCCGCTCGGTACGACGGCGGTTATCGGACCTGGCACCCGGCCGGCGCTCGCGCATAGCACCGGCCGCGGCCCGAAACCGGCTCGTGCACTGACACTGAGGGGAGCCTTGGCGGGTTGTCCTGCGGTGGACGGGGCTTACCTTTACCGTGCGTTCCCCGGCTGTCAACCATGCCCTGACCTGCAGCGATCTGCATCTCCGCAGGTAGTCGGCCTGTGCGACCCGAGGGTCAAATTTCCTTGACCAGCAACGGTTTCGGCGTGTCCGGGCCGACACGCACCGGACTGTCATCCGAACGGACGATGGCCTACGGAGCCCTTGGACGAGGGGACGACCACCGTGGCGCTGGCTGTCACCGCGACAAGCGGCGGGTCGAGAACCTCGGCCGCCGAGGTCGGAGCATCCGGCCGGTCCGGTTGGCCGCGACACACCACTCGCGCCTCGAGCTCCACCAGCCGGCTGCGGCTCCCGGCCCGCAGCAGCCGGGCCTGCACCTCCAGCACGTCACCGGCGCGCACCGGCGCCCGGAACTGCACGTCGGTGTAGGAGGCGAGGAGTCCCTCGTCGCCGTCGGTGCGAATGCAGAGCTCGGTCGCGACGTCACCGAAGAGCCCCAGGACGTAGGCGCCGTCGACCAGCTCCCCGGCGTAGTGGGCGGAGGAGTACGCCACGTACCGGCGGTGGGTGACGGTGAGCCCGGTCAGGTCTGCTGCGCTCATTGCCGGGCCTCCGCTCGGACGGACATGGCGTGCACGAGGAAGCTGGCCACCTCACCGGGGGTGGTGCCCCGACCGAAGACGCGATCGACGCCAAGGCGCGTCGCGTCGTGCTCGTCGAAGCGTGGCCCACCCACGACGAGCAGCGGGACCTCGGCGGCCGGATATGCCTCCCGGAAGGCTGCCGACATCTCCCGGGTGTTGGTCAGGTGCGCGTCGCGCTGGGTGATCACCTGCGACACGAGGACGGCGTCAGCAGTCTCCGCCCGGGCCTGCTCCACCAGGTCGGGGACGAGGACCTGGGCCCCCAGGTTGACCACCTTGATCTCGCGGTAGTACTCCAGGCCCTTGTTTCCGGCATACCCCTTGATGTTGAGGATGGCGTCGATGCCCACCGTGTGGGCGTCGGTGCCGATGCAGGCACCCACGACCACCAGCTTGCGCCGCAGCCGCGCCTTGATCGCCGCGTTGACCTCCTTGGCCGACAGCAGCGGGAACTCGCGTTCGACGATCCGCACAGCGGAGATGTCCACCAGGTGCCGCACCGAGCCGTAGACGACGAAGAAGGTGAACTCCGGGCCCATCGCCTTCGCGTGCACCACCATCGCCGGCTGCATGCCCATGCTGGTCGCGAGCTGCAGGGCGGCCCCCTCAGCACGCTTGTCGTGCGGCACCGGCAGGGTGAAGGAGAGCTGCACCATGCCGTCACCGGTCGTGTCGCCGTATGGCCTGATTACGGGGCCGGTCACTCGCGTCCCTCGAGGATCTCGGTGGCGGGGTTGTAATAGCCGCCGGCTTGGGCGACCACGCCGTCGAAGCCCTTGCCTCGGTCGGCCGGCCGCTTCATCAGGCCGAACGTCCCGTCAGCTATCGCCGCCAGCAGCGGCGCCGGCCCCGGCTCGGCCAGGATGCGCTCGAGCAGCGCCACGGCCTCGTCGAGCACCTGGTGCGCCCGCGCCTGGATGAACCCACCGGGGCGCGGCTGGAAGTCCTCGTGCAGCCGGCCGGCCGCGTCGAGGACGTACCGCACGTTCTGCAGAGCCAGGTCCCGGTCGGACAGGAACGGGGTGACGACGGCCTCGGTCATCATCCCGACGAGCAGGATGCCCTGCCCGGTGAGGGCGCCGACGAGGTTGAAGAACCCGTCGAGGAGGTAGCCGCGGAACACGTCCCCGGTCATGTGCTTGGTGGGCGGCATCCACTTCAGGGGCGCATCCGGGAACAGCTCGCGCGCCAGCATCGCGTGGGCGAGCTCGAGGCGGAACGAGTCAGGCAGGTCCGGGTTGATCTCGAAGGCGTGACCGAGGCCGAGCTGCCAGTCCTCGAGGCCCGCTTCCTTGGCGAAGTACTCGTTGAGCAGCTGGCTGACCGTGACCGTGTGCGCCTCGTCGACAGCGTCAGCCGTGGTGAGGTAGTTGTCCTCACCGGTGTTGATGATGATCCCCGCCCGAGCGTGGACCTGGCGGGAGAACCGTTGGTCGACGAAGGTGCGGACCGGGTTGATGTCGCGGAAGAGGATGCCGTACATCGAGTCGTTGAGCATCATGTCCAGCCGCTCGAGACCTGCGAGGGTAGCGATCTCGGGCATGCACAGCCCGGACGCATAGTTCGTGAGCCGCACGTAGCGGCCGAGCTCCTTGGACACCTCGTCCAGGGCGGCACGCATGAGGCGGAAGTTCTCCTGCGTGGCGTACGTGCCCGCGTAGCCCTCTCGGGTCGCGCCCTCCGGGACGTAGTCCAGCAAGGACTGGCCGGTGGAGCGGATCACGGCGACCACGTCGGCGCCCTCGCGGGCCGCGGCCTGCGCCTGCGGGATGTCCTCGTGGATGTCCCCTGTCGCGACGATGAGGTAGATCCATGGCGTACGTGGAGCGTCCCCGATCCGACGGACCAGCCGCTCCCGTTCGGCCCGGCGGCGGTCGATCAGGCGGAGGCCCCGCCCGACATCGCGCCTCGCGGCCCGCCGGGCACGCTCGGCGTCGGCCCCAGTCGGGACGCGCAGGCCGACCAGGCCGGCTGCGGCCTTCTGGGCCAGCACCGTGATGCTGTTGTCGCCCCCGCGCCGCACGGCGTCCCAGACGGGTAGGGCGACCCCGTGGTCAAGGC
>JACCUZ010000358.1 GCA_013698395.1 Sporichthyaceae bacterium | reverse complement strand
CGGGAGCTCTGACCGACGTCGGCGCGGTGCAGGGAGCCGATGCAGTGCTGATCACGCACGAGCACTTCGACCACCTCGACGAGGGCAACCTGCGTGCCGCGGTTGCGAGCAACGGGGGGCTCAAGATCTGGACGAATGGGGCGGTGAGCGCCAAGCTCGGCGGTCTCGGTGTCGCGGTGCGTGTCGTCGGCGATGGGGACGCCTTCACCGCGGCGGGCTTCGACGTGAGCGTCCACGGCGAGCACCACGCCGTCATCCACCCTGAGATCCCCATCGTCGGCAACATCGGCTTCCTCATTGATGGCGACCTCCTCCATCCCGGGGACGCGCTGACGGATCCCGGCGTCCCGGTGGCGCACCTCATGCTGCCCACCCACGCGCCGTGGATGAAGCTCTCCGAGACCATCGACTACGCGCGGTCGATCGCGCCTCGCCGCGCGTACTCGCTGCACGACGGCCTGCTCAACGACGCCGGCCGCGGGCTCTACGAGGGCCAGATCGCACGGATCGGCGAGTTCTACGGGACCACCCGCTTCCAGCACCTGGATGCCGGCCAGAGCGTCACTCTATGAGTGAGCATCGCAGCGAAGCGAGGAGCGCAGCGAATCCGGCGATGAGCGCTCGCGCGAAGAGCGGGGAGACCGCATGAGCGCCCACAGCGGCTCCAAGGCGGTGGTGGCCGCGCTGCTGGCCAACCTCGGCATCGCCCTGATCAAGTTCATCGCGTTCCTGCTGACCGGGTCGTCCTCGATGCTGGCCGAGTCCGTGCACTCGCTGGCCGACTCGGGCAACCAGGGCCTGCTGCTGCTGGGCGGGCGCCAGTCCCGGCGGCAGGCCACTGCCGAGCACCCGTTCGGCTACGGTCGCGAGCGCTATATCTACGCGTTCATCGTCGCGATCGTCCTGTTCAGCGTCGGAGGTCTCTTCGCGTTGTACGAGGGGTACCACAAGCTCCAGCACCCCGAGCCCATCGAGTCGTGGAAGTGGGTCCCGATCGTGGTGCTGGTTTCCGCGATCTTGATGGAGTCCTTCTCGTTCCGCACGGCGATCGTCGAGGCCAACCACGTTCGTGGGAGCCAGTCCTGGGTTTCCTTCATCCGCCGGGCCAAGGCGCCGGAGCTGCCGGTGGTGCTGCTCGAGGACTTCGCAGCGCTGGTGGGCCTGGTCCTCGCTCTCGTCGGGGTCAGCCTCACGCTGCTGACCGACGACGGGGTCTGGGACGGCATCGGAACGGTCTGCATCGGCGTCCTGCTCGTGTGCATCGCCGTGGTGCTCGCGATAGAGACCAAGAGCCTGCTCCTAGGGGAGGGGGCCGACCGGGACACCGTGCGCCTGCTCGAGGCGGCTCTGATGGCGGACCCGGCCGTGGGGCGGGTCGTTCACATGCGCACCCTGCACCTCGGTCCGGACGAGCTGCTGGTGGCCGCGAAGGTGGCGGTCACCTCCGACGACACGGCTGCCGAGGTCGTCCGGGCGATCGACGCCGCCGAGGCGCGCATCCGCGAAGCGGTGCCCATCGCCCGGGTGATCTACCTCGAGCCCGACCTCTGGTCCGCCGAGCGCGCCGCGGAGGCCACCACCGGACCTCCGTCGGGAGTGACCCGGGGCAGTCGGGAGAATTCGGGGCCGGGCAGTCGGTAGACTGGCCAGCACGAGTCTGGCGTCACTGATGGGTTGGCCCTGAGGGGCCGCGCCGGGCAGCGCAGAGGCGTACGCCTATGTCGCCGCATGCACCGACCCGACCCCCGCACGGAGGAGACGCCCGCATGACTGTCCTGAAGCCCGGTGACTACAAGGTCGCCGACCTCGCATTGGCCGAGTTCGGCCGCAACGAGATCCGACTTGCCCAGCACGAGATGCCCGGCCTGATGGCGCTGCGCGAGGAGTTCGGTTCGAGCCAGCCGTTGGCCGGTGCGCGCATCGCGGGCTCGCTGCACATGACCGTCCAGACCGCGGTCCTGATCGAGACCCTGGTGGCTCTGGGTGCTGACGTGCGCTGGGTGTCCTGCAACATCTTCTCGACGCAGGACCACGCGGCGGCGGCGGCGGTCGTCGGGCCGGACGGCACGCCGGATGCGCCCGCCGGCACCCCCGTCTACGCCTGGAAGGGCGAGACGCTCGAGGAGTACTGGTGGTGCACCGAGCAGATGCTGACCTGGCCCGACGGGAACGGCCCGAACATGCTGCTCGACGACGGCGGCGACGCGACGCTGCTGATCCACAAGGGGACGCAGTTCGAGAAGGCCGGCGCGGTGCCCAGCACCGACGAGAAGGACTCCGAGGAGTACGCCGTCATCCTCGACCTGCTGCGCCGGTCCCTCGCGGCCGACCCGACGAAGTACACGCGCATGGGCGAGGCCATCAAGGGCGTTACCGAGGAGACCACGACGGGGGTCCACCGGCTCTACGAGTTCGCCCGGTCCGGTGAGCTGCTTTTCCCGGCCATCAACGTCAACGACTCGGTGACGAAGTCGAAGTTCGACAACAAGTACGGCACCCGGCACTCGCTCATCGACGGCATCAACCGGGCCACCGACACCCTGATCGGCGGCAAGGTCGCGGTGGTCTGCGGCTACGGCGACGTGGGCAAGGGCAGCGCCGAGTCGCTGCGCGGGCAGGGCGCCCGGGTGATCATCACCGAGATCGACCCGATCTGCGCGCTCCAAGCCGCGATGGACGGCTACCAGGTCACCACCCTCGAGGACGTCGTCGAGACCGCTGACCTGTTCATCACCGCCACCGGCAACAAGGACATCATCACCGCGGCCGACATGGCCCGGATGAAGCACCAGGCGATCGTCGGCAACATCGGCCACTTCGACAACGAGATCGACATGGCCGGCCTGGCGCGCACCGCAGGCGTTCGGCGAACGACCATCAAGCCGCAGGTCGACGAGTGGACGTTCGAGGACGGCCACTCGATCATCGTCCTGAGCGAGGGCCGGTTGCTGAACCTCGGCAACGCCACCGGGCACCCGTCGTTCGTGATGTCGAATTCCTTCGCGAACCAGACGATCGCCCAGATCGAGCTGTGGACCAAGAACGACCGGTACCAGCGCGAGGTCTACGTGCTCCCGAAGCACCTGGACGAGAAGGTGGCCCGCCTGCACCTGGACGCGTTGGGCGTGCGGCTCACGAAGTTGAGCAAGGACCAGGCCGAGTACATCGGGGTGGATGTGGCAGGCCCGTACAAGGCCGACCACTACCGCTACTAGTGGTCTGTCTGCGTTTTGATCTGGTGGAGGGTGGCGCGGCCGCGCTGAACTTTGGTGATGATTTCGTCGGCTTTTGCCTTCCAGATGAAGGGTTTCGGGTCGTCGTTCCAGTGGTCGGCCCAGGTGGTGATCTCGCGGGTGAGTTC
>JACCUZ010000339.1 GCA_013698395.1 Sporichthyaceae bacterium | reverse complement strand
GCGATCTCGTTGGTGAGCTGGTCCATCACCTGCTGGACGCGGCGGCGGTCCTCGGAGATCGCGTGCTCGAACTGCTCAAGCCGGTCGAGCGCGGCACGCATCTCGTCGTCGGACTGCTGGGCGACGTCGGAGATGCCGACATCGGCGACAACCTGCTCCACGAGGCGGCGGTGCTCGTCGACCCTCGACGGCTCGACCCGCAGGTATCGGCCCAGGCCGTGGTCGCTGCGGGCGGAGTCGCTCAGGATGTGCGAGAGGGTGTCGACGATCTTCTCCCCGCCCCCGGCTCGCCGGGACAGCTCGGCGCGCAGGATGTCGGCGCGGCCCTGCAGCATCCGGCGTACGTAGGACAGGTCCGCCTCCTCCTGCTCGGCGTCGCGGCGGCGGGTGCGGACCTCGTCGAGGTCGAGGTCGGACAGGTCGGTCGCGAAGTCCTCACCCAGCACGCGGTCGATGCGGCGACGGCCGCCGGTATAGGGGCTGTTGGGGGTCATCGGGCGTCCTCCCGGCTGGCGTGGGCGAGGGTACGGGCCTTGATGTGGAGCAGCGCGCGGGCGTCGTCGGTCGACATGGGGGGTCGCTGCGCGAGCCTGGCCAGCTCGGCGGCCCGGGTGACCAGCTCCTCGTTGCCGCTCACCGGGCGGCCCCGGGCGAAGGTCAACGTGTCCTCCATGCCCACCCGCAGGTGGCCGCCGCTGGCCAGGGCGGCGAGGGCTACGGGCAGGCTGGTGCGGCCGATGCCGGTGGCCGACCACGAGCAGCCGGCGGGCAGGGCCTGGACGGCAGCCACCAGCGCTGCTGCGGTGCCGGGCATCCCGCCGGGCACCCCCATGACGAGGTCGCAGTGGACGTGGCCCCCATACGGCGCACCGCAGGTGTCCAGCAGCCGGTGCAACGACGCCACGTGGCCTAGGTCGAACAACTCGAACTCCGGCACCACCTCGAGGGCCTGGGTGCGCTGGTAGAGCTCGACCATAAATGCCCAGGGGTTGGCGAAGACGTCGTTACCGAAGTTGACGGTGCCGCAGGTCAGGGAGCACGAGTCCGGTGCGGCGTCCAGGACCCGCAACCGGTCCTCGAAGGCGTCAGTCACGGCCCCGCCCGTGCTGAGCTGGACGATCAGCTCGGTCTGCTCGCGCAGGGCGGTCACGGTGTCCTGCAGCCGGGCCAGGTCGAGGGTCGGCCGGGCGTCCTCGTCGCGCACGTGGACATGGATGAGCGCGGCCCCCGCGGTCTGGCACGCCTGCGCAGTGGCGACCAGCTCGCCCAGCGTCACCGGCAGCGCCGGTGCGTCGGACTTGGCCGTCTCCGCCCCAGTGGGCGCAACGGTGATCAACGTGGTCGGGGGACTCACGCCTCGCATCGTGTCACGTCGAGGGAAGATCGTCGCGTGCGAGCAGTGGTGCAACGGGTCAGCGAGGCGCGCGTGGTCGTCGACGACGAGGTCGTCGGGCGCATCGACCGGCCGGGGCTGTGCGTCCTGGTCGGTGTCACGCACACCGACACCGACGACGTCGCGACCCGGATGGCCACCAAGATCCACGAGCTGCGGATCCTGCGTGGAGAGAAGTCGGCGGCGGAGGTGGGCGCGCCGCTGCTCGTGGTGAGCCAGTTCACGCTGTACGGCGACGCGCGCAAGGGTCGGCGGCCCACCTGGAACGCCGCGGCCCCCGGGCCGGTCGCCGAGCCGCTCGTCCAGCGCCTGGTGGCAGCCTTGCGTGCGCGCGGAGCAGAGGTGGCGACCGGCAGCTTCGGCGCCGACATGGCGCTCTGGCTCGTCAACGACGGACCGGTCACGCTGCTGCTGGAGATGTGAGACGCGCAGCGGGTCAGCCGGGAAGGTCCGGCTCCTGCGTGGCAGCGACGCCGCCGGCGACCAAGGTGGCGTCGAGGGGCGTGGAACGCTTGACGAGGGCCAGCGCGATCGGGCCCAGCTCGTAGTGGCGCGCCGAGCTGGTCACCGTCCCGACCTGCCGCTCCTCGAGCAGCACGGGGTCTCCGTGCCCGGGGAGGACGGACTCCGAGCCGTCCAGGTGCAGCAGCACCAGCCGGCGCGGGGGACGGCCCAGGTTGTGCACCCGAGCCACCGTCTCCTGCCCGCGGTAGCAGCCCTTGTCCAGGTGAACGGCGCTGCCGATCCACCCCACCTCGTGCGGGATGGTGCGGTGGTCGGTCTCGCGCAGGAGCCGCGGCCGGCCGGCCGCGACCCGCAGCGCCTCGAGCGCCCAGATCCCAGCCAGCTCGGCCGACACCACGCCGTGGAGGTCGGCGCGGGGCACGAACGACTCCACGCCGTGGTCGGTACGCCGGGAGGGCGCACCCGGGACGGCCTCTGGAGCGAGCACGACGGCGTAGGCCGCCGAGAGGTCCTCGACCTCCACCTTCGACCAGAACCGCATCGAGTCGAGGTAACCGACCAGCCCTTCTGCCGTGCCCGGCTCGACGTGGGCCCACACGGCGTCCCCGTCGTCCACCAGAGCCAGGGCGTGCTCGACGTGCCCATGGGGCGAGAGCACCAGTGCCTCAGTGGCCGTGCCTGGCACGAGGTGTTCGAGGTGCTGGGACGTGAGCGAGTGCAGCCAGCTCAGCCGGTCCGAGCCGCTGACCCGGATCACCGGCCGGTGCGACAGGTCGACGGAGGCGCGTCCCTCCGCGAGCGCGCGTTGCTCGCGGTACGGATCTCCGTAATGGGCTGCGACGCCCTCGTCGGGCGGCTCGGCGGGCACGGCGCCGGGGCGGGACAGGAGCGGGCTGCTCACGGCGTACATGTGCGGCACCGGCCGTAGATGGAGAAGTGGGCCACGTCGGTCTCGAACCCGTGCTGCTGCGAGAGCAGGGCCACCAGCTCGTCGGCGATGGCGGCGTCGGTCTCGGTCACGGCGCCACAGGTGCGGCAGACGAGGTGGAGGTGTGCCTCGGCGGTGGCCGCATGGTACGTCGGCGCACCATGTCCCAGGTGGGTGTGGGTGACCATGCCGATCCCCTCGAGCAGCTCGAGGGTCCGGTAGACGGTGGAGAGGTTGACCCCGCTGGCGCTGCGCTGAACTTCCGCGCAGATCTCGTCGGGCGTGCCGTGGCGCAACGTCGTGACAGCATCGAGGACGAGCTGTCGCTGCGGCGTGATGCGGTAACCCCGGGCCCGCAGCGTCGCGGGCAGGTTGCTCTCAGCGGCCACCGGTCACACCCTCTTCAGCGTCGCGGACAGGTGCGGCTGCAGGGGCTCCCCGACGGCTGCCATGTCGAACGCCCACAGCAGGTTGCCGTCGACCAGGCCGTAGAGGCGGTGGCCCGCCGAGTAGTCCTTCGCGGTCGCGGTGCGGGCCACGGCATCGGTGCTCAGCTCGACCTTGGGGCCGTCGGCCGAGCCGAGCCAGATCTCGACGAACCCCGTCGGGTGTGCGAGCAGCACCTCGATGCTGCCGTCGGCCTCCGGCCGCCAGTAGCCGGTCTCCTGCGCGAGGGGGCGTACCTCGGTGCCCTCGTCGTCGAGGAGCCAGCTGCGACTGAGGTGGTGGACGAACGGCTTTCCGGGCAGCTCGCTGAACGTGAGCTCCTGGGCGAACCGGAACCCCTCGATCGTCGGATAGCCGCCGACCCCGACTCCCCGCCAGGTGCCGAGCAGCCAGGACAGCGGAACGACCTGCGGGGCCAGGTCGGAGCGGATCTCCACCGTCAGCGGTCCGGGTGCTCGGTGGCGGTCCAGAGCCGACGCAGCGCCAGCGCCCCGGCGCCGGCGACGGCCAGCAAGGCCAGCACCAGCACGACGACGACGACCTCCTCCAGCACGCCAGCGAGTCTACGTCGGACGGCTCGACAGCCGGATCATCCGGCGCAGGCACCGAACAGGCCGACCCGGTCCGCAGCAGCGGCCGCCTCCAGCCGGGTCAAGACGTCGCTGTGCTCGATCTGGGGCGGGTAGGCCAGCGTGCGCGCCGAGCCCCGCCGGATCAGCTGGGCTGCGACGAACCGGCCGTCGACCCAGACGTCCCACAGCTCACGGTCGTAGCGGTCCCGACGGCCGCCCGACTGGTAGGCGGCCAGCACGTCGACACCTTCGGGCAGGAGCCGACGCAGCACGGCAGCCGAGCCAGGGCCCCAGCACTCGACCGGCGCGCCCGGGCGCACCGACTCGGGGGCGTCGACCCCGATCAGCCGGACCCGCAACCGCTCACCCCGCCGCAACGCGATGAACGTGTCACCGTCCACAACGCGGTCGACGGTGGCCGCGAAGGACCGGGGCGGCGGG
>JACCUZ010000012.1 GCA_013698395.1 Sporichthyaceae bacterium | reverse complement strand
CAGGAGTCCATCGGCGTCGACGCGTCGGCCGAGACGCTCTACGACCTGGTCTCCGACATCGCCCGCACCGGGGAGTGGAGCCCGGTGTGCACGTCGTGCTGGTGGGACGACGGTGCCGAGGCGGGTCAGGTCGGCGCCTGGTTCACCGGGCGCAACGAGCTCCCGGACCGGACTTGGGAGACTCGCTCCGAGGTGGTGGCAGCCGAACGCGGGCACGAGTTCGCCTGGGTCGTGGGCGGCCGCTTCGTCCGGTGGGGCTTTACGCTCGCCCCAGCCGAGACGGGTACGACCCTCACGGAGTCCTGGGAGTTCCTTCCGGGTGGAATCGCCATGTTCGAGGAGAAGTTCGGCGACGAGGCACACCTCCAGATCGCTGATCGCACGCAGCAGGCCCTCGACGGCATCCCGACGACCCTCGCCGCGATCAAGCGGATCGCCGAGTCCTCGACCGGCGCTGGTGACGAGGCAGGGGCATGACCGGGCCGCAGCCCTCACGGGACCAACCAGGAGGTGCGATGACGGACCATCAGGACCAGGAGACGACCCCCAGCCGACGGCACCACATGGACGCTGAGTGATGCGGGCTCGCGAGCTCGCCGAGAGGTTCCCGATCGTCAGTCTCAGCACGGACGCGCTGACGGCCGCCCGCACCATGGGCGACCAGCGCCACCCCGGGCTGATCGTCTGCGACGGCGACAGCCGACCGCACACGGTGCTGCCGGGCACCCAGGTGCTGAGGTTCATGATCCCCTCCTACGTGCAGGACGATCCAGCGCTGGCCCGCGTGTACGACGAACGCGGGTCCGACGAGTTGCTGACCAAGCTCTCGAACAAGACCGTGCAGGATCTCCTCCCCCGTCGTCAGGATCGGGCCGAGCTGCCCGTGGTCGATCCCGACGCGACGACGCTGGAAGTGGCGGCCGTAATGACGCGGATGCACAGCCCGGTCGTCGCGGTCGTGGACGACGACGGCCGGGTGCTCGGCGCGGTCACGCTCAGTCGCCTCTTCGAGGTCCTCTTCCCCACGGCACCTACCACCTGATGACCACGGTGCTCGTCGTCGTCGTGTTCGTCGCGGCGTACGTCCTGATCGCGACCGAGCGCATCCACCGGGTCGCTGCGGCGCTCGCTGGGGCGGCCGGCATGGTGCTGCTGGGCGTCGTGGACGCGCGAGTTGCGTTCTTCAGCGAACGCACGGGGGTCGACTGGAACGTCATCTTTTTGCTGCTGGGCATGATGGTGATCGTCGGTGTGCTGCGACAGACCGGCGTCTTCGAGTTCCTCGCCATCTGGGGCGCCAAGCGCGCCCGTGGGCGACCCTTCCTGATCATGGCCATGCTGGTGGTGCTGACGGCCGTGGCGTCGGCGCTGCTCGACAACGTCACGACCGTCCTGCTCGTCGCACCGGTCACGCTGCTGGTGTGTGACCAGATCGAGGCACCCCCGGTCCCGTTCCTCATCGCCTTGGTGATGGCCTCGAACATCGGCGGCACCGCCACGTTGATCGGGGACCCGCCGAACATCATCATCGCCTCGAAGTCCGGGCTGACCTTCAACGACTTCCTGGTCAACCTGGGTCCGATCGTCGTCCTGCTCGTCCTCGTCTTCCTGGTCATGTGCCGGGTCATGTTCCGCCGGGCGTTCACCTTCCACCCGGAGCGGGTCGAGTCGCTGATGGCCCTCGACGAGCGAGAGGCCATCACCGACACCCGGCTCCTCGCCAAGTCGGGGCTCGTGCTGGTCGGCGTCTTCGTCGGGTTCGTCAGCCACTCGTTGACCGACCTCGAGCCCTCGCTGGTCGCCCTTCTGGGTGCGGGAGCCCTGGTGGCCGTCTCCGACCTCGACATCACCGATGCCGTGGCCGACGTCGAGTGGCCGACCCTCGTGTTTTTCATGGGGCTCTTCGTGATGGTGGGAGCCCTCGTCGAGGTCGGGGTCGTGGGGTCGCTGGCGGCGCGCGCCACCGAGGCCGTGGACGGTGACTACTTCCTCGCGTCGAGCGTGCTACTCGGCGTTT
>JACCUZ010000314.1 GCA_013698395.1 Sporichthyaceae bacterium | reverse complement strand
GGTTCGGACGGCCCAGGCCCTCAGCTTCCTCAGCCTCAAGGCGGAGCACGACGGCGACCTCCAGCGGGCCGTGCAGCTGCGGTCCGAGAGCGCGGCGATCGTGCACCAGGCCAAGTGGCGGTGGTGGGAGGCTCACGACCGGGCCAGCCTCGCCGCACTCGAACGGCGCAGGGGCAACCTGGCCGCGGCCATGGCCCAGGCACGCGAGTCCGCCGCGCTGGCGGAGACGATCCATGACCGCATGATGGCGGTCTTCGCAGCGGCGGAGTTGGCGAGCGCCGCCGCGGTGGGCGGCCAGGCGGAGCTCGCCGGCAGGCTGTGGGGTGCGATCGAGGCCGAGGAGGAGGGCCCACCGATCGGGCAGTGGCCTGCGGAGCGGGCGGCCTACGAGGAGATCGTCCGTGCGGCCGCTGGTACCGCCTTCGAGCGGGGGCGGGACGAGGGCCGCCTGCTCTCCCTCGCCGATGCGGCCAACATCGACAAGCAGGTGCGCTGAGCGCATATGCCTCGGGCTGGCGCCGTCTTTCTAGCGGCTGATGTCCGCATCAACAACTTCCCGCCGTTCCCGCCTAGCCGTCGGCAGCAGGGTGGAGACGTTTCCGCGGAAACGCGTCCGCGCTGAACCAGAGACACTCAGCGATGTGCCCACAGGTCTAGCGCTCAGCCCCAGTGCCGATGCAGGTCCGGCCTCAGACTCCGCCGGAATCGATGGGTGGAGCCCAAGCCGGACGGCGAATCAGGCAGAAGGGGTGGCCGGCTGGGTCGGCGTACACGTGGTCGCCATGCGGCAGGCGCCGAGCTCCCAGCGCCAAGACACGGGGCTCGGCGGCGACGAGATCGTCCACCATGACGTCGAGGTGGAACTGCTGCGGCCGGGCCGGGTCGGGCCATCGCGGCGGCTGGTGACCGGGTGCGAGCTGGAAAGCGAACCCCGACGTCGTGTCGTCTTCGGCAATCACCACCCAGTCATCGGACTGGTAGGTCACCGGCAATCCGATCAACTCGGAGTAGAAGGCAGCCAGGGCTGTCGGGTCTGGGCAGTCGATGACCACGTGGTGTCGACGTCCGATCATTTCCTCATGTTCGCGCACCGCAGTGGGTCAGTCATGATCAGCACATGAGCGTCTCGCCCAACTTCACCATCGTCACGCTCGGCGTCGCCGACCTCGAGCAATCTGTCGCCTTCTACCGGGGGCTCGGCTGGGAGCAGCGCGGAGACCTGTCAGCGGGCATCACCTGGTTCCGCACGTCCGGCACCTGGATCGGCCTATTCGGGTACGCCGACCTGGCCGCAGATGTCGGCATGACTGCCGATGCGCCAGCGGCCTACCGCGGGATCACCTTGGCGCTGAACTTCAGGGACGAGCAGGAGGTCGACGCTGCGCTGGCGCACGCCGTCGAGGCTGGCGCGCGGTTGGTCAGGCCGGCCAGCCGTGCCGAGTGGGGCGGCTACTCCGGATACTTCGCCGACCCCGACGGTCACCTCTGGGAGGCGGCGTTCGCCCCAGGATTCCAAGTCGCCGACGATGGCACCATCGACATCCCGGGCTGAGCGTTCGCCCGTCGCCGCTTAGGCCACCATTGACCGCTGGGAGCAAGTCGTGCAAAGGTAAGCGGAGTGAAAGCGCTTACAGGAACGACGTCAGACGGACGGACGGTCCGCCGCGGCGCTGCGGTGACGCGGCCGGGGCGGGAAGCGACGGCGCGGGTGGGGCGCGACGCGACGATCTACCAGGTAGCCGCCCGGGCAGGGGTGTCGATCGCCACGGTGTCCCGGGTGCTGCGCGGCACCGCACCGGTCGCTGACGCAACCCGCAGTCGGGTGCTGAGCGCGGTGGACGAGCTCCGATTCACACCCAGCCGGTCCGCGCGGTCGCTAGCTGAGGGTCAGCACGCCGCCAACGGCATCGTGTTCCCCGACCTGTCCGGACCCTACTTCGCGGAGGTCGTTCTCGGTTACGAGGAGGTGGCCGCCGAGCTTGGCCGCAGCGTTCTGGTCCTCTCGACCCACGGGCGGCAGGCCGCCCGCCAGATGGTCATGGACCTTGCCTCCCGGGTCGACGGTCTGGTGATCCTGGGGCGCACAGTCGGCGACGACGTCCTGGCAGACCTGGCAGGCAGGGGGCTGCCGCTGGTGCTGATGGCTCGCGACCCGGTGGCCAGCGCTGACACCGTCAGCTCCGAGAACACCGCCAGTGCCCGGGCGTTGACCGCCCACCTGGTGCACGACCACGGCTACCGGTCGTTCGCCTACTTGGGCAATACCACCACCTCCAGGGACACCTCGCAACGATGGGCGGCGTTCCGCTCGGTCCTGCGGGAGGCGAAGGTGCCGGTCCCCCGGGCGCCGACCCCCTGCTCGTTCGACGAGGAGGACGGACGGGTTGCAGCCGACCGCCTCTTGCGCCGGAAACGGCCTCGGGCACTGGTCTGCGCGAACGACGAGATCGCTCTCGGCGCCGTCATGGCAGCCGAGGAGCTCGGGCTCGCCGTCCCGGACGACGTCGCGGTAACTGGTTGGGATGACGTGATGGCCGCCCGGCACTCGCGGCCCGGTCTCACCACCGTGCGGCAGCCGATGCGCGAGCTCGGTGCTTGGGCAGCTCGGCGACTGCACGAACGGCTTGCGGGGGACGCGAGCGAACCACGGCATGAGGTGCTGCCCACGCAGCTCGTGCAACGTGCCAGTTGTGGGCACCACCAGAAGGAGCACCAATGAGGATCCTGCACAAGCGAGGGCTGACTAGAGCCGTGACTGTGACGCTGCTTGCCGGCATCGTGCTGACCGGCTGCGGACGAGAGGAAGACGGCGCGGCCGAGGACACCAAGGCCAAGAAGGTGAGCGGCGGGAAGGCCAGCGGCGAGATCACGGTCTGGGCGCTGGGTGCCGAGGGCGAGAAGCTCGGCGAGATCGCAGCCGACTTCGAGGCCGAGAACCCCGACGCGAAGGTCACGGTCACCGTCATCCCGTTCGACGCTGCCCACGACAAGATCGCTACGGCCATCGCCGGCGGCCAGACCCCAGACCTGTCCCCGGTCGGCACCACCTGGCTGCCGGAGTTCGCGGCCACCGGCGCGCTGGATCCCACGCCGACGGACGTCATCGATGCCGACGCGTTCTTCGAGGGGTCGTGGAGCACTACGGAGGTCGACGGAACGTCATTCGGCGTCCCGTGGTACACCGAAACCCGCCAGATCTACTACCGCAAGGACCTCGCGGAGAAGGCCGGTGTGACGCCGGAGAAGGGGTGGAGCTGGGACGACCTCAAAGCCTTCACCAAGGGCATGCAGGACAAGGCTGGGGCCAAGTGGGGCATCTCCCTTCAGCCCGGAGGTCAGGGCTCGTGGCAGAGCGTGATGCCGTTCGCCTGGCAGAAGGGTGCCGAGCTGGTCGAGGGGGACACGTTCACCTTCAACACTCCGCCGATGCAGGAGGCGCTGGAGTACTACGCCTCGTTCTTCGAGGAGAAGATCTCTCCGACGGATCTGGCGACCGGTGCCCTCGAGACCGGTTTCATCAACGGTGAGATCGGCGCGTTCGTGTCCGGGCCGTGGCACATGGGGATCCTGCGGGACCAAGGCGGCGCAGAGTTCGAAGACAAGTGGGCGGTGGCGCCGATGCCGACCGAGGAGGCCGGCACGTCGTTCACCGGTGGCAGTGACTGGGTCGTCTTCAAGGACTCAAAGAACCGTGACACCGCGTGGAAGTTCGTCGACTTCCTCAGCCAGGACGCGCAACAGCAGAAGCTCTACGAGCTCGTCGGCAGCCTGCCCGCCGTGCAGAGCACCTGGGAGTCCGGGGAACTGTCGACCGACCCGCTGCTGAAGTCATTCGGGGAGCAGCTCCAGGACGCCAAGTCTGCGCCTGCCGTCGCCACCTGGGAGCAGGTCGCGGCGCCACTGGACGACGCAATCGAGCAGGTGTCCCTCGGCAAGAGCGACGCCGAGTCGGCGCTTGCCGATGCCGAGACGAAGGCCAACGGCATCGGTTTCGGCAGCTGACATGGCAGCCGTGACTGCGGGCTCCCCCTCGGGTCCGTCCACTTCCCGCCGGAGCCCCGACCGGGGCCGCCGGCGGGAGGTGGTGGCGGCATATCTGTTCGCGTTGCCGTTCCTGGCGTTGTTCCTGGTCTTCACCATCGGCCCGGTGATCGCGTCCTTCCTGATGAGCTTCACCGACCTCCGGTCGGCGGACGTACGCAGCCCACTCGCGGTCGGGCTGATCGGACTAGAGAACTACTCGAAGCTGCTCAGCGACGAGACGTTCCACAAGGCGGCCTTCAACACGGGGTACTTCGTGGTGATCGGCGTTCCGCTCACCATGGGGCTGGCGCTGGCCGTTGCGGTCGCCCTCGACTCCGGCATCACGAGGATGCGAACGTTCTTCCGGGTCGGCTACTACCTGCCGGTCGTCACCAGCATCGTCGCGGTGGCGGTGGTGTGGCGCTTCCTGCTCCAGCCGGACAGCGGCATCGTCAACACGCTGCTTGGCTATGTCGGCATCGACGGGCCGTCCTGGCTGCGGAGCACGACCTGGGCGATGCCGTCGTTGATCGTCATGTCGGCGTGGCGCAACATGGGCTCGCTGGTGATCATCTTCTTGGCGGGCCTGCAGGTCGTCCCCAAGGAGATGCACGAGGCCGCCGCCATCGACGGGGCTGGGGCGTGGGCGCGGTTCCGGCGCATCACTCTGCCGATGATGCGACCGACGCTGCTCTTCGGGGGTGTCGTCACGATGATCGGTTACCTGCAGTTCTTCGAGGAGCCGTTCGTGATGACGCGAGGCGGCCCGCTGGACTCCACCTTGTCCACGGCCTACTACACCTACAACCAGTTCGGCTTCGGCAACTACAGCTACGCCGCCGCGATGGCGTACGTGCTCTTCGTCGTGATCGCCCTGGTGACCGCGCTGCAGTTCAAGCTTCTCGGGTCTAAGGACTGAGGCGCGATGACCACCTCCACACGCCCCGAGCCAGCCACGGCCACCGTCGCCGCAACCGATCACGCCGGACCCAGGCGCCGCCGCCGTGCGGCCACCGGCAACGTGGGCGAGCCGCGGGCTATCCCCTGGGTCTACGCGGTCCTCATCGGTGGCCTGGTCCTGCTGGTCGGCCCGTTCCTCTGGATGCTGCTCGGGTCCTTCCGGCCCGACCGCGAGCTCAAGCAGGTGCCTCCCGCCTGGTTGCCGGAGAACCCGACTCTGGACAACTACCGCACGCTGTTCACCGACCTCGACTTCCCGACGTACTTCGTCAACAGCACTGTGGTCGCAGTCGCCATCACGATGGGCAACCTGATCTTCTGCTCGATGCTGGGATACGCGCTGGCCAAGCTCCACTTCCCCGGAAAGCGCGCGATCTTCGGCCTGGTCCTCGGCACCCTCATGGTGCCCGGCGTGGTGACCTTCGTGCCGCTGTTCGTGCTCGTCAGCAACCTGGGAATGGTCAATACGTTCCCCGGACTGATCTTCCCGTTCCTGGCCGGTCCGTTCGGGGTCTTCCTGATGCGGCAGTTCTTCCAGTCGCTGCCCGACGAGCTGATCCACGCGGCGCGGGTCGACGGCGCCGGTGAGTGGCGGATCTTCCGCAGCATCATGCTGCCGCTGTGCAAGCCGGCGCTCGCAACGCTGGGCATCCTGACCTTTCTCGCGTCCTGGAACAACTTCCTATGGCCGTTGGTCGTCGCGCAGTCCGAGGAGCGGTACACGCTGCCGGTCGCGCTGGCCATCTACGCCATCGGTGAGAACAGCAGCGACTACGGCCTGCTGATGGCTGGCTCCGTCGCGATCGTCCTTCCCGTCCTGCTCGTGTTCCTGGTGCTTCAGAAGCACTTCGTCCGCGGCATTGCCATGACAGGCATCAAGTAACCACCTGAGGAGCTCAGCTCGTGCGACACACACATCGACTCGTCATCACTGCGGTGGCGGCGGCCCTCGCGATCATCACCACCGCCCTGCCGTCGGCCACAGCCGACACGCCACCCACGGACACCGAGCAGCTGCGGGAGTACGCGACCGACACCTGGCGGTCGATGGCCGCGATGGCCGACCCCCGCACGGGGCTGGTCTCGGACAACGTCGGCGGCGACCTGGACCCGGCCAGCCGAGCGGGATACACGTCGCCGACCAACATCGGCGCATACATGTGGAGCGCGATCGCCGCGCGCGAGATCGGCATCATCACCCCGGGAGAGGCAAGCGACCGCATCGCGAGAACCCTCGAGACGCTTCGGCGGCTGAAGATCCACCGCGACAGCGGCATGTTCTACAACTGGTACTCGCCTGAGACCGGAAAGCTGCTGAAGAAGTGGCCAGTCGACGGCAGCACCGTCTACCCGTTCGTCTCCAGCGTCGACAACGCCTGGCTGGCCACCGGACTGGAGCTGGTGGTCGACCAGGTGCCGGCACTGGCCGACGAGGCGCACGCGATCCTCGACCCGATGGACTTCGGCTACTACTACAACCCGGCGGAGAACCAGATCCGTGGCGGCTTCTGGCTGACCGAGCGGCCGGGGTCGGTCCAGGGGAACTATCGCGGCGACAAGCCGGTCTACTACACCGGCCACCATTACGGCGCCTTCAACACCGAGCCCCGAATGGCGAGCTACCTCGGCATCGCCGCGGGGCAGATCCCGCAGAGGCACTACTTCGGCAGCTTCCGTACCTTCCCGATCGCCGGAGACGACGGTTGCGCCTGGAGCTGGAGCGAGCAGCGGCCGGTGGGTGAGTACCGCACCTACACCGTCGGCAGCGAAACGATGAACGTGTGGGAAGGCGCCTATCAGTACCGCGGCTTGACGATGGTGCCGACCTGGGGCGGTTCGATGTTCGAGGCGCTGATGGTCCCGCTCTTCGTGCCCGAAGAGCAGTGGGGAGCTCAGAGCTGGGCGCTGACCCACCCGACGTACGTGCAGGCCCAGATCGAGCACGGGATGGCCGAGGCGGCGTACGGCTACTGGGGGTTCTCGCCGTCGAACAATCCGGCCGGCGGCTACCGGGAGTACGGGGTGGACCCGATCGGCATGGAGCCCAACGGCTACGCGTCGGACCAGGAGCGCACGTACGTCGACTATGGCTACCTGGCCAACGACGGCACCTACTGCCGGCTGCCGCAGCCACCGCCCACTTCCTACGGCCAGGGTGTCGTGACACCGCACGCGTCCTTCATCGCCTACCGCTACGCGCCGGAGGCGGTGCTGGAGAACCTCGCTAACCTGCGTGCGGACTTCAACGCCTACGGTCCCGGCGGGTTCTACGACGCGATCAACGTGAGCAGCGGTGAGATGTCCGAGCGCTACCTCTCGCTCGACCAAGGCATGGTGATGGCCGCGCTCGGCAACGCCCTGGCGGGGGATGTGATGCGCGCGCCGTTCTCGCACGGACCGATGGAGCAGCGCGTGGCGCCGCTGATGCGGATGGAGGAGTTCGCGGGGGTGACCGGCGGGTGAGGACGGACGCCGACAGGGGCGGGGCCGCCAGGGCCGACTTCGCGGAGCGGATCGGCCGGCGGGTCGGCGGCGGGGAGCAGGACACCGAACTGCCCCCACCAACCGCGCTCCGGGCCGTCGCGGGGCGCGGCCACGTCACTCTCGAGTGGGAGCCCGTCGAGGGTGCCGTCGGCTACCTCGTGCACCGGTCGGTGCACAGCACCGGGCCGTTCGAGCCGGTCGACCACGGGGGCAACGATGTCCTCGCCGTGCCGCACCCGCCGTACGTCGACACCTCGGGAGAGCGCGACCAGGACCACTGGTACGCCGTTGCCGCACTGTCGGAGGTGACTCGGGTCGGCCCGCTGTCCGACCCCGTCGTCGCCGCCGCGACCGGCTCTGGGGACGCGGCGGTGACCGTCACGGTCGAGGCGGATCGGGTGCTCGGACCGCTCGAGCGGCCCTGGCGGCCGATGATCGGCTCCGAGCACCTGAGCCTGATGCTGTCCGAGGACCAAGTCGGTGGCCGCGCGATCGGCATGGAGCTGCGCGAGGCGCTGCGGCGGGTGCACGACGAGCTCGGCGTCGAGACGGTGCGGGCACACGGGATCCTCTGCGACGACTTGGGCGTCTACCGCGAGCTCGACGGCGAGCCGGTGCACGACTTCAGCGGCATCGACCGCGTCTACGACACGTTGCTCCAGCTGGGCCTACGGCCTGTCGTGGAGCTGTCCTTCATGCCGCACGACCTGGCCGTCGACCCGACCAGGACCGTCTTCGCCTACGACGCGATCATCTCCCCGCCGCGGGATTGGGACCGGTGGGCCGACCTCGTCACCGCGCTGACGTCACACCTGGTCGACCGCTACGGGCTGGAGGAAGTGCGCGACCGGTGGAGCTTCGAGGTCTGGAACGAGGCCAACCTCGAGGTGTTCTGGAGCGGTTCGGAGGGGGACTACCTCCGGCTGTACGACGTCACCACCGCCGCCGTGCGTAAGGTCGACGAACGGCTGGTCGTCGGCGGACCGAGCTCCGCAGCGGCGCAATGGGTCGAGCGGCTGCTCGAACATGCCGCGGAAACTGGCTCGCCGGTCGACTTCGTGTCGACGCACACCTACGGCAGCCCGCCGTTGGACCTGCGTCCGATCCTGGCGCGGCATGGTCGGGAGGACGCGAGTATCTGGTGGACCGAGTGGGGCCCCGGCTCTCAGCACTTCCACCTGGTGGGCGACAGCGTCTTCGCCGCCACCTTCCTGCTCGACGGGATGGTCTCCAGCATGGGGCGCATCCAGGCGCTGGCGCACTGGGTGGCCTCTGACCACTTCGAGGAGCTCGGCCGGCCCCAAGCGCTGAGTCACGGAGGCTTCGGCCTCCAGACGGTGGGCAACTTGCGCAAGCCGAGGTGGTGGGCACTGGCCATGCTTGACCGTCTAGGTGATTCGCGGCTCGACGTCTCGGCCGAGGGTGATGGAGCCGACGGGCTGGTGTCCGCCGTCGCCGCGCGGGACGGGGAGGTCGTCGGGGTACTGGTCTGGAACAGCAGCCTGGACCAGTCCCGGATCCCGGGCGACGAGCTGCTCGCCCGGGACGTCACGTTGACGATCGACGGCCTGCCCGATGGCATCTACCAGGTGACCCACTGGCGGGTGGACGAGGAGCACAGCAACGTGTTCGCCACCTGGCGCGAGCTCGGGGGTGCCGAGCGCGACTGGCCCGAGGGCGAGGAATGGGACCGGTTGCGGGCCGCGGACGCGCTGGCCGAGCTGGAACCGCCCAGCACGCTGGCTAAGGTCGACGGTGCCGTCACGGTGTCCTTCGCGCTGCCGCACCCGGGCATCTCGTTCCTGGAGCTCCGGCCCGGTGGCTAGACACGGATCGGGCGGGCCAGAACCTGGCC
>JACCUZ010000258.1 GCA_013698395.1 Sporichthyaceae bacterium | reverse complement strand
CCCGCCGCGCGTGCCGCAGCCCGGGCCGCCTCCGCGCTAGACGCGCCGATCGTCTCAGCCGGGGTCGCCGCGGACTCGAACGATTCCGGCGCCAGGACGACACCCGTGCTGAGCGCGGTCACGTGGCCTCGAACCGCAGCGGAGCCGGCTCAGCCAGTCGGGTCAGCCGTTCGGCGCTGGTGAGCTGGGGGCCAAGGCGGGTGATCTGGCGTCCGAGCCGCATCATCGGGTAGTGCAGCATCAGCAGGTAGGAGGCCACGAGGGCGACCTCGCCGGCGCTGAGCCGTCCCACCTCGGCGTACCGAAGTGCCAGGCCGAGGACGAGGCACGCCGCCAGAGCCAGCACGGTCTGGACCCCCCACGCCGCGCGTCCCTTCAGCTGCGTGATGATCGCGACCGAGCGCTCGCGGTCGAGCGACTTCGCCACGGGTCCGTCACCCGGGGTCGTCACCGCCTGCAGGGCGTCGCCGACGACTCGGCTCTCTCGGCCGCGACGGCTCCGGGCCATCGCGGCGGCGCGGTCCATCCCGATGACGGCGACGCCGAGCGCCACGACCAGACCGCCGAGGTAGGCCAGGCCCAACCCCACGTCGAGCACGAACAGAACGGCCGACACCCCTAGGAGGAACAGCCCGTGCTGAAGGATGTGGACCAGCGCCCCCTTCATGCCGACGCGAAGCCGGGCAGTGTCGCCCACGACCCGGGTGAGGACGTCGCCCGGGTCGCGGGTGGAGCCCGTTGCCGCGTTCGGTCCGAGCGACCGTGCCAGGATTCCGACGCGCGCGTCGTTGACCGTACGCACCACGAACCTCGCGATGGCGACCCGCTGGACGTACTCGCCTAGCCCGAACACCACTCCGACGACGGCCACCGCCAGGGCCGGCCCGGCAACCGGGCCGCCCAGGTCCGGCAGCCACATGGGCGGTCCGCCGGGAGCTCCGGCCCCGGCGGCGAGGTCGACCATCCACGCTAGCGGCCACGGAAGCGCGAGCTGCGCAGCCGTGACCAGGACCGATCCGCCCAGCGCCACGCCGAGATGACGTCGGTGCGGCCGGGCGAACGGTCCCAGACCGCGAGCGATCGCCGACAACCGGTCACGGCGGGTTCGCCGGCGGCCAACGTCGGTGCGATCGTGCGCTGTCACCGCAGCGCCATCTCCCCGCTGAGCCAGTCGAACGCGGCTGGTGTGGCGCTGCCGGGGTGGTAGAACAGGTCGGCCACCATCGCTCGGCGGACGTCTGACCGGCGAGTGGGGTCGTCGAGCCCGGCCTCGACCGCCTCGATCGCCTCCGACACGTCGGCCACCACCTCACCACCCTTGCGCCCCCACGTCTCCAGGTCGAGCCGGGCACCCTTGTTCCGGGTGAGCTCGATGAGCTCGGGCACGTCGATGAACACGATCGGCCGATCGAGCAGGGCGTACTCGTTGGCGACGGAGGACGCGTCGGTGATCAAGAGATCAGCGATCGAGAGGGTGCGGATGACGTCCGGCTCGCGGACGAGTCGAACGTGCTCGCTCTCCAGCGGTCGGAGCCGGTCCCACCAGTCGACCAAGGTGTGCGGATGGTCGTGCGGCTTGATCAGCACGTCGTACCGATCCACCGCCGCCAGCTTGGCGATCAGGTTCTCCCCCACGGTTTCCAAGGAGTTGTGCCGCTCCCCGGTGGGGGCGTAGAGCACAACCGGACGGTCCCCGCTGACGCCGTGGCGCGCCAGCGTGTGCGCCCGATCGAGCGAGCCGTCAAGCAGTCGGTCGGTCTTCGGGAATCCGATCTCCACACCCCGTGGATCATCCGGCGACAGGATCCCCGCTGCCTCGAAACCACGCTTCATGTACGGGCCGAGCAGGAAGTAGTGGTCTGCACCATCGGTTTCCGGCCGGATCGCGCGGTTGCGGAAGGACATCCCGTGGAAGATCTGCACCCGCGACTGGACTCGTCGCGGCTCGATCCGCCGGGTATTGGCCGCGAACATGACGTCGTAGTCTTCCTTTGCGAGACTTCCGACCGATCGCACCGCACCGTCAGGCAGGTCGAATGCGCCGTACATCGTCTCGTGGTCGAAGAGATAGCCCCCGGGCGCGAACGGCGACTTGGTGCGCGTACCTCCCGAGAGATCCACCGACACCCCCGGCATCGTCACGAGCCGGGCGTAGAGCGGACGGAAGCAGAGGAAGTGCACCGGGGCGTACCCGGAGAAGAGGATCTTCACGAGACTCTTCCCAGGCTGGAGGCGACATCGGGGTGGTCGGATCGCAGGTGGGCCAACGCACCGACAATGGCCGGGAAGATCTCGCTCCGGGCACGGTCGAGGTCCGTGGGGAAGTCGATCTCCACCCAGGGCCATCCGGCGACGTCTACGCACGCGATCCGTCGGCGGCGGGCGACGTGGTTCAGCGCCGAAGCGAGCCAACGTTGCTCTTGGCCCGCGGCGACCATCTCGCGGGCGACCGCCGCCACCTCGGCCGCGCACCCGCGTGACAGGCGCAGGACACCGAGATTCTCACCGTCGACGATCTCCGGCGGCATGACCTTGGACATCCCGACCAGCTGACCGGACGCCGCGCAGACCTTCATCTGCTCGGGGTCGTCACCGGACCGCGAGTCGTAGAGGATCGCGTCCTTCTCGAGGTCCGCGAGCATCCCCAGCAGTGCTGGGTGGCAGAACACGTCGGAATTCATCACGATCACGTCGTCCTCGATCAGGGCGTGACCGAGCAGGAACGAGTACATGCTGTTCGTCTCGGCGAACCGGTCGTTGACCACGAAGCGAGCCCTGGTCCCGACCGCGTCGCGGATCTTGTCCTGCTCGTAGCCCACAACGATCACCACGTCATAAACCCCGGCGGCGGCGAGCGCTCCGAGCTGGTGGTGGACGAGCGGCATCCCGCCCACCTGGCGCAGGCACTTGGGCCGCCGTCGTCGGTCGCCGAGTCGCGAACCCTGTCCTGCGGCCAAGATCATCGCTTGCATGGAGGCTCCCTGCGTGGCACCGTCACTCAAAGTAACGCAGCGTGTACTTTAGGTGAACAGCAGGAAACCACCAAGTGTCACCGCGTGTCGACGACCGGAGATCAACGGCTCAGACCGGTCATGTCCCGCCGCGTGATGCAACTGTTGGCCGTCGTGGTCGGCGTCGCGGTGGTCGGGCTGAACTCTTCGTGACTTGTCTGGTGAGCCGGTTGGCGCCTTCGGTGCCGGCGTGGGTGATCTTGGTCTGCATGAACGCGAGGATCTGGGGCCACCAGGTCTCGCCGGTCTCGGCGAGGGTGGTCAGCTCGGCGATGTCGACGTCGGCGCACCAGCTGTAGAACCTGAACAGGGCGGTGGAGATCTCGTGCCGGTGCCCACCACGTCCGGCGGTCATCACGCCCGGCGGAGGCGCACTCGGGACGGACGACCCGCAGACCTGTTGCAGCCCCGCGAGGTACGTTTCGAGCCGGAGGAACGACGAGAGCGCGCACCAGGTCGGATTGGTGCCCGGCTGAACGGGTTGGGCGCCGTTCGAGGGGAGCGCCGACGCGACCGAACCCTGACACAGCGCCGTACTCGACCGCCGGTCCTTGCGCGACGGCCGGGCCTCGTCGGCCTTCGCCCGCTCGAGATCACCCGGTTCCCGGTCTTGTGGGGTGGTTCCGAGGATCTCGGCGAGCAGTTGCGCGGTCACTCGTTGATCATCAGTAGCTCGCCACAGATCCGCGAGCGGGGTCCCCGCCTGGCCCTCCCTGGCCCGAGAATCGCACATCTCCTCAAGATCGACGAGCCCGTCCGGCGCGCTCATGCGCGCCCGGCGGAGCATGTCCCGGTGCAGCCGGATCGCGGTCGCGACGTGCCCTGCGAGCCGCGGGGACAGGTCGATCAGCAGCGGGTTCGTCACGCTGGCCGTCCCGGCGGCGTGCGACCAGCCGCTCGAGCTCCGAGACACGCCGGACCTCCACGAGGCCCAACCGGCTGCGCGCCGCCGGGTCGAAGTCCAGGCGGGACAGGACCCTGGTGTACGCCGACGACAGCCGACCAAGGCCCGAGCGTCCGCCGGCAGGGTCGTCGCCCGGTAGCGGGCGCGGGCGACCTCGACGCAGTCG
>JACCUZ010000239.1 GCA_013698395.1 Sporichthyaceae bacterium | reverse complement strand
GAGTGAGACGCTCATCCCAGCTCGCAGGAAGAAGAACGGCGTGAGCAGAGCGAACGACACAACCCTGAACCGGGACTGCAACTCGCGATGCCGGGCGAACGTCGGTGCGAGCGCGAACCCGAGGATGAACGCCGGCAGGACCGGCTCAGCGTTCGCCTTGTAGCCCAGCCACATCAAGACCAGCAACGCGGCGAAGGCACCTTTGAGCTCGGGCTCGATCACTCGATCGCCGTAGTGGTGGAAGAACCATTCCTCGAGCTGTCGCATCGTGACCACCACAGCGAGCGACACCACGACGAACGGCAGCAGCCACAACGTGGGTGTCACGAAGAGCACGGACAGCGCCAGCACGGTGCCGAGGTCGGTGACGAACGTGGCCGAGATGAGCAGCTGTCCGAGCTCGGTCCGGGCCAGTCCTGTCTCTACCGCGACCGCCCAGATCACGGCCACCGATGTGGTCGAGAGGGCGATCCCGCCGATCTCTGCGGCGGCCCACGACCAGCCCAGCACATAGCGGCAGAGCAGCAGGACAGCAATGAACGGGGCGGCGAATGATGCGCTGCCGATGATCAGGCTGGCCCGCCAGGTGCGGCGCAGCTGATCGGGATCGATCTCGGCGCCGGCGTTGAAGGTGAGCACGACGCTGCCGAAGGCGGCGAGGAAGACCAGCCAGTCCGGCGTGGCCAGGTGGAGGGAATTGCCGACGGCGAGTCCAGCGACGATCTCGACGACGGCGACCGATACGCCGAGTCTGACCGAGACCACTGGCGATGACCGCTGTGGCGCCGAGAATCATCGCGACGAACAGGGCGGCGTCCACGACCCTCCACAACAGAACGGCTCCTGCATGCGCAGGAGCCGTCAGCCTGGAGGGCGGTTCGAAGGACAGGTGTTGATCAGACCTGTCGTCCCGGCGAGCTCCATCGCCGTGGGCTACCAGTACACGACGTCACCAGCGGCGGAGTCAACCCCAGGCATGTCCCGGCGCATCACCATGCCACTCGATGCCGCGCTACGCGCGACTCCGACCGTTGTAACGTCGCGGGCGAGGTTCACTGCCTGCTCGAGGAGCCGGACTGTGTGGTGGCAGACCCTGCTCGGGGTCGTCGGCGGGATCCTCCTGATCTACCTCACCCTGCTGGCGATGCTGTGGCGGTACTCCCGCAGCCACCCCGAAGCGGTCGGCATGCGGGAGGCGCTGCGGCTCTTGCCCGACCTGCTCCGCCTCCTGCGGCGGCTGGTCGCCGATCCGACGCTGCCCCTGCGTGTGCGGGTCCAACTGGGCCTGCTGATGGCTTACCTCGTGTCGCCGATCGACCTCATCCCCGACTTCATCCCGGTTCTCGGTTATGCCGACGACGTCATCATCGTCGTGATCGTCCTCCGGTCAGTCGTCCGTCACGCCGGGCGGACGCGCTCCACCGTCACTGGCCCGGCACGCCCGCCGGCCTCCACATGCTCGAGCAACTCGCGGGCCGAGGCTCGTGAGATCCGCTCGTGCCCGGCACACCCTTAGCCAGCGTTCCCGGGCCCCGGGAGACCTCGGCGAGCCTCGAACTCCGTGGGCACATTCGCACGCGTGCCCGTAGCCAGGGCACAGGGCGGGTGCGTGAGGGCAACAGCGGACATTCGAGAGGGCTTGCATGTGTGGCGTCGGCGCAGCGAGCGGTGCGTGGGTCCCGATGATCTTGCCGTGTTTGATGATCTGTGAATCGAAACCGGTCGGTCGAGACTGGAGCACATCAAGCCAACACAACTGCTCGGGAGGTGGAGCCACGTTCAGGTTGGCACACACTCAGCTCAGCACCAGCGCGGACGAGGACAGCAGCGACGCTCAGCCATACACCGGGGGCGCCCAACCCAGGTAGGGCAGGTTCCAGTACCCGCCGGACAGGTCGCTCATCGGCGCCAGGTACACGCCGCCGTGGCGGCCGGTGACCGCGTCGTACAGGTCGTTGGTGACGACCTCGCCGTCCCCGAGGTAGACCGCGACGTGCCCGAACGGGTCGGTGTCCCAGAACACCAGCGCCCCAGGCGGGGGCTCGGAGTCGCCCGGGTGCGCGAGCCCCACGTCCACGTAGTGCTCCCACTGCACGATCGCCGACGGGGAACCCGGAGTGCTCGTGGGAGTGGACCCGGGCAGCCAGGCGGGCGCACATGCGGTAGTAGTCCCAGGCGCCGTAGAACGGGTCCGGCCGGCCGGCCGCAGAGGAGGCCGCGAACGCCTCCGCCCGGGCGCGGAGCGCGGCGAGGTCGCCGACGATCGGCTGCCCGTCCGACGTGCACCCGGCCAGAGCATCCCCCGGACCGGGTGGATCGGCACCGGGCGGGCGGAGCGTGGGCGGGGTCGTTACCGCTGACCCGGTGGTCGGGGTCGCGGTCGGGGTCGGGCCGGGTGCCGGGCCGCCGGTGATCGCGGCCAGCCAGGCCCGGGCGTCGTCCTCCCACTGTGCGTACGCATCCGGGTAGGCCGAGCGCTGAACGGCCTGCGCTGCCTGCGTGACGGTCATCTGCTGCCAGCCGTCGATGTCGAGCAGGCCAGGTTCCTCGCCGTCGCCGGGCAAGCCCGCCACGACCCGGCCGCCGGTGAAGAACATTTCGCTGGACACCATCGGGTCCAGCCGCTCCGCCACGGTGCCCCACCAGTCCTGCTGCTGGAACATCCCGACGCTGCTCGCGTGCCCGTAGTCGAGGTTGCGCAGCACCGACTCCTGCGCGGCGGCGGCGAGCGCCACCACCAGGCCGTGCTCGCCGACGGCGAACCGCTGTCCGACCGACACCACGATCCTGGCGTTGCGGGACTGCTCGTCGTCGAGCTCGAGCACGGGTCCGCCGGCGCCGGCGCACGCGGCCGGCATCGCTGCCGCGGTCCCGACCCCGCCGACTGTGGCGACCGCGAGCGGCAGCGCCAGCACCACCGCCACCCCGCCGACCGCCAGGCCGGCCTTCATGCTCACCCCGGCTCCCCGGTCAGGGCTTGCCGAC
>JACCUZ010000222.1 GCA_013698395.1 Sporichthyaceae bacterium | reverse complement strand
CAACCCTCCCCTCCAGGCGTGTGAAGAGCCGTGTGAGGACCATGTCTCGCCACACAACGCGACCTGTGTGGTGAGGCGTTGGGGGTTGACACCACCGACTGCACATCTGTGGTGTGAACGCGGCGGTAAGATGCACTCATCGCGGCATGTCCGCGCGTTACGTTGCTCACTCAACGGTGACGGGATACTCCAAGCGTTGCGACAGGCCCTGGATCTCCAGGACGGCAAAGTAGTTGCCCCAGGCAGCGGGTCGCCGTACTTGGTATGCGCTGGGAATGACAGCCCATCGGACTCATCGCGGAAGCCGGGTTCCATCTCGTGCGGCCCCGAACAGTCAGCAATCGGCTGAAGCCAAAGTTCCGCATCCGGATTGTTGATCGGGACGAGGGCGTACCGGGACCGACCTTCGCTGGTGCGACTTCGGCGAGCCCCACTCGAGTCGACCCGGAGGGCCGCCAGCCAGGTCAGGGTCCGTCGGTCGCCACGCTTGCCTGCAGGTCGCTGGCACCGGCTTGGGCGCGGACGGTGCCGACAACCGCGGCCACGCTCGGGCTGAGTAGCCCGAACGGTTGGCCGCCGGAGTCCCGCAGCAGCGTGGTCCGCTCCAGGTGGTCCCACGGGCCGAGCCACGCGACCGTGTCGCGCAGGTCATCGCGGCGTTCGACCAAGGCGACCAGCACGTCACCGTCAGCGCGCGTCGACACCGACAGCGCCAGGTCGCGGAAACCGGAGAAGGAGCCGACGGTGTCCAGCAGCCGTTTGCGCATCGGCTGGTCCGGCTCCCTCTGAGCGACCAGGACGCGACGTGTCCCGCCGTCCTGCTCTGCCGTCGGTGCCGTCCACCCCACTACCACGGATCGGCCGTCGGGCGACGTGCCGACCGTGGGTGCGGTGGCGGCGTGCCCTCCTTGATCCTTGGCGAGTCGCTGCAACTGCTGCGGCTGGCCCCAATCGCCCCTGGACCCGCGCCGAACCGCATATACGGTGTCGCCGTGCTCGGGCACCTCGCGCTCCAGAACCGCCAGACCGGCTCGCCCTGACCCACCGACGGCGAGGTCGAGCCCCTCGACCAACGGCCTACGGGCGTCGCCCGGGGGGTAGTCGCGCGACCAGTCGACGGTCCAAGCGTCGGCACCCGGACGCCAGCGACGGACGACCAACCGCGTCGCGTGCTCGTTGTAGCCCGCCATCCACACCGATTCACCCGGCCCGGCCACGAACACGTCCCTCGGACTGGCGGGCGGGGGCGGCACCCGCTGCCAGGCCGCGCCGTCGTGGTAACGGACAAGGTGGTCGAAGCCCAGCTCCGGGTCGTAGCTGCCGAGCCGTGCTGCGACTGTGTCCCCGACGGCGTCGCCGGTCAGGTAGTAGTCGTCGGCGGAGTTGCCTAGTCCGACCGGGCCGACCGTGCCGTCGGCACGCCAGATCCGCACCCGATGCTTGATATCGGGGAAGCGCGGCTCCCAGCCGTACGCGATCTGCACTCCGCCGTCGGGCAGGACCGCGATCCCGCTCAGGCCGAAGATGTGGTCGACCGGGAACCGCTCGGGCTCCGACCAGCCGCCGCCCAGGGGGCGCACGGATCTCCAGATGGCGGTCCCCCGCTCACCACCGATGGTCTCGGTCTGCTCCCAGACCGCGACGACGGTGCCGTCGGGGGTAATCCCCGCGCGCGGCAGACCGTGCTCGACGGCGACCGGAGGGACGTCCTCAACCGGTCCCCACGTCGGCGCTCGCACCTGGCCTGTCGCTGCCTCAGCGATCGGCAGCGCGAGCAGCAGCGCGATCGCCGGGGTAAGGATCCACCGTTCCCGCACGTCGCTCGCCCTCTCGGTTGGGTCGGGTCCACCTGCTGTCGGCCAACCTCTTGGAGCTCGTGCCGACACTGCAACGTCACTGACTCCGAGATCCCGTCAGCCCGCGTCAGGCCGCCCAACCGCTTCCTCATGCCGCCACTGCTGGTGCTGCCGCCACGCACCGTACCAGCGGACGAAGTCCCCACCAGCCATCGGCATCGCGGCGGTACGCGGTGAGCCACCACCCCGGGTGTGCCGGCTGCCTGGCGCCGTAGACC
>JACCUZ010000210.1 GCA_013698395.1 Sporichthyaceae bacterium | reverse complement strand
GGGTGGTCGGGGCCGCCGTCGCGGCGCTGAACGAGCAGGGCGTCGAGCCGCACGAGCTGGTTGCGCTCGTCGGGCCTGCAGTCTGCGGCCGCTGCTACGAGGTGCCCGAGGCGATGGTGGAGCTGCTGGCTACGGCGCTCCCAGCCGCGCGGTCGACCACCCGGTCCGGGACGCCCGCTCTCGACCTGCCGGCAGCGGTCGCGGCCCAGCTGACCGCGGCCGGTGTCACCGACGTCGAGGTCGACCCGACGTGCACCGTCGAGTCCGAGAACCTCTACTCGCACCGCCGCGACGGCGTCACCGGCCGGGTCGCCGGCGTGGTCTGGCTGGCCGCGTGAGGGACCGGAGCGAGGATGGGCGGCTGGCCGAGATCGCCGCGAACCTGGAGCGCGTCGAGGCCAGGGTGCAGGCGGCGTGCCTGTCGGCCGGTCGGGGACGCGCAGAGGTGACCGTCGTCGCTGTCACCAAGACCTTCCCGGTGGAGGACGTTGTGCGGCTGCACGAGCTGGGCATCCGGGACGTCGGGGAGAACCGCGATGGTGACGCCGCGGCCAAGGTCGCGGCCGTCCGGTCCGCTGGGCTCACCGACCTGCGGTGGCACTTCGTCGGCCAGGTCCAGCGCAACAAGGCGACTTCGGTGGCGACCTACGCCGACGTCGTGCACTCGGTGGACCGGGTCCGTCTGGTGTCGGCGCTGAGCAGGGGCGCCGTGGCCGCCGGCCGCCTCGTCGACTGCCTGGTTCAGGTGGACCTCCGCGACCTTCCAGTCGACGACGGCCGGGGCGGCGCCAGCCCAGCAGACGTCTTGTCGGTGGCGGCCGCCATCGACGCCGCCGAGCACCTGACCCTGGGGGGCGTGATGACGGTGGCACCGGTCTCCGGCGACCCGTCGCGGGCGTTCCACCGGTTGGCAGAGATCGCGAGCCAGCTGCGTACGACGTACGGTCGGGCCGCCGTCATCTCGGCGGGGATGAGCGACGACCTTGAGGCTGCCGTCGCCGCAGGCGCGACACACCTGCGTGTGGGCACGGCGTTGCTCGGTTCCCGCCCAGCGCTCGGGTAGCGTGCCGATCAGCGGCGAATCACGCAGATTCGTGCACTCAAGCGGAGGGCAGTCAGGCATGGCCGGCGCGATGCGCAAAGCAATGGTCTACCTCGGCCTCGTGGAGGATGACGACCGCTACGACTACGACGCCTACGACGAGGACGGGACCTACCACGACCACGACGGCCGGCGCGGCTCGTCGCGTGCCATGTCGTCGGTGGGAGCCGGCTCGTCCCGCGAGGACCACGGCGGAGCAGTGGCGACGATGCCTGACCGGCGGCCCCGACCCTCGGCCGAGGGATCGACCTCGCGCGCGTTCGACCGGATCACCACCATCCACCCGCGGACCTACAACGAGGCCAAGCAGATCGGCGAGAGCTTCCGCGAGAGCACGCCGGTGATCATGAATCTCTCCGACATGGACGACTCCGACGCCAAGCGTCTCGTCGACTTCGCCGCCGGCCTGGTGTTCGGGCTGCGTGGCACGATCGAGCGCGTGACCAACAAGGTCTTCCTCCTCTCGCCCGCCGACGTCACGGTCACCGCCGAGGACAAGGCACGGATGGCCGAGAGCGGCTTCTTCAACCAGAGCTGAGCCGGGTGCGCCCCTCACCCGTCGGCCAGATCCTGATCCTGGTCCTGTGGCTCTTCTTCATCCTGCTCATCGCGCGGCTGGTCCTGGACTACGTCCAGATGTTCGCGCGCTCCTGGCGCCCGCGTGGCCCCTTGCTGGTCGTCGCCGAGGTCGTCTACACGGTCACCGACCCGCCGCTGCGCGCGCTGCGGAAGGTGATCCCGCCCCTGCGGCTGGGATCGGTGAGCCTCGACCTGTCCTTCCTCGTCCTGGTCGTGCTGGTGAACATCGCCATCTGGCTGGCAGGCTATCTGTGAGCCTGTTGTCACTCCTGTTGTCAACGACTGCAGGTAGTGCGACACAATGGCCCGCGCCGGTGGCCCGGACCTAGCCGTCCGGCACCAACCGCCCAGGCGGGCGACATCGGTGAGCACATCGCTCACACCGAGGAACTACCGAGGAGACCGCAGAGGTGACGGCATGCCGCTGACCCCCGAGGACGTAGCCAACAAGCAGTTCACGAGCACTCGGCTCAAGCCCGGTTACGACGAGACCGAGGTCGATGAGTTCCTCGACGAGGTCGAGGCCGAGCTGACCCGGCTGTACCGTGAGACCGACGAGCTGCGCGCCAAGCTAGCCGCGGCGGGGACAGGTGACCGGGCGCCGGTCGAGTCGGCCGATGTCAGCGGCCTGCAGCGGGAGAACGAGGAGCTGCGCTCCAAGCTCTCGACCGCAGAGCGTCAGCTCGCCGAGGTCAGCAGCCGGCCGGCCGCCGCCGCGGCGCCCGCCGCAGCAG
>JACCUZ010000186.1 GCA_013698395.1 Sporichthyaceae bacterium | reverse complement strand
GCCGCCGGCCGGTCAACGGAATGTCGACGATGTACAGCGAGGTGCTCCGCCATCACGCCGACGTGCCGGTCTTCTACCTGTCCACCGGTGCCTGGAACGTCGCGCCTGCGCTGGAGCTCTTCCTCGAGCGGCACGGCTACCCGCCCGGTCCCCTCCTGATGACCGACTGGGGACCGACGGCCGAGGGCTGGTTCCGGTCCGGGCGGGCGCACAAGCGCACGGAGCTGCGTCGGCTGGTCGAGGAGCTCCCCCAGCTGCGGTGGCTCCTCATCGGGGACGACGGCCAGCACGACCCGGAGATCTACGCAGAGGCGGCCGAGGAGTTCCCGGAGCAGATCCGGGCGGTCGCGATCCGTCAACTCAGCGCCGCGCAGCAGGTGCTGACCCATGGCACGCCCGAGCCGATCCATGACCGGGGCGCGGTGCGCACCACGCCCCGGCACACGGAGGTTCGTTCGCCGGACGGCTTCGGGTTGTTGGCCGCCCTGCGCGAGCGCGGGGTAGTGGGCGGCTGAGGGGCCGCCACCCGCGCTGCTCGGTCAGACCCGCCGGGTGGCGTTGCGGCCCTTTATCGCCGCGACCGCGGCAACTCCGATGGCAGCCAGCGCCAGCTGGACCAGCAGTTCGACCCAGTCGATGCCGTCGGTGTCGCGCATCGACCCCACGATGGCGGTGCCGATGAGGGCCGCGACGATGCCGACCACGACGGTCAGCCAGAGCGGGATGTCCTGCTTGCCCGGCACGATCAGCCGGCCCAGGACACCGATGATCGCCCCGATGACGATGGCTCCGATGATGCCTTCGATGGTCATGGTCATGCACTCCTTGGAGGTCGTACGCAGCAAGCACCGGGGACCCGGCGTCCCAGTTATCTCCCAGGACGGCCGGGTCACACCTGCTGAGATGAAACCTCCACGTGCGGAGCAGCCGGAGCGGTCGATGGCGCCGGCCGCGGGCACTTGCCGCCGCCAGACCTTTCCAATCCGAACCCGTGTGGCTATGTTCGAGGAAACTGGACGTGGGTCGGGCCCCTGGTCCGACCGGGGGGAGAGATCATGAACAAGTACCTGCAACGGTTCACTCTTGTCGTAGCAGTTGTGGCCACCGCGACAGTTCTCGCCTCCGGCGCTGCGGGCGCTGCGAATGGCGGTCGTCCGTTCCATGTGGTCCTCAGCGGCGCTAATGAAGTGCCAAGCAACCCCCACGGCGATGCCGACCGGGGATCGATCACGCTGACCCTCAACCCGGGACAGGAAGAGGTCTGCTGGTCGTTTGGTGCCATCACCCTCACGGCAGGCGAGCCACTCCCCACCGCGGGCCACATCCATGAGGCTCCCGCAGACAAGGCCGGTCCTCCGGTTGTGACTCTCTTCGGCGCGGCTCCAGCACCACCCAGCTCGTACCCGACCGGCACGACGTGCGTGACGGCCAACCGGGCGCTGATCATCGACATCCTGCAGGATCCCTCGGCGTACTACGTCAACCTCCACAACGCGACGCATCCGGACGGAGTGATGCGAGGGCAACTGGGCTGAGCAGCCCGGAGTGCAGCGCATCCGGTGGTAACCCAGGTCACGTCCCGGAGGCTGTGCCCCCTCCACCGACCGGCGGGGGTCGTCACGCGGGTTCAGTACTTCCCCGGACTGGCCGATGCTTTCGTCGTGGCAGCGGGCCGGCGATCAGGCGCAGCCGGCAGGCGCGTGGGGGACAGCGACCTGGCGACGGCGCCGCTGGTCTGCCAGGTCTATATACGGGCCACCATCGCGGCTGCGATCGTCGGGTGCGTTGCCGCGTACCTCATCGAGGGGATCGGCGGGCGCCGCGACGCGGCTGGCGCCTTGGTGCTGGTGGTCGCCTCAGTCCTCAACGTGGAGATTGCCCGCTACCTCGAAGGCCGGCAACGGGTAGCTCAGCGCCCGCACAAGGCGTTGTCCGCCTGGGCCTTCGCCTGCGTCCTGCTGCTGCCGCCGGCGTGGCTGATCGTCGTCGTGCCGGCCTGCTATGCCCACACCTGGTGGCGGGGGCTGCGTCCCCCGCTGTGGAAATGGGTCGGGTCGGCCGCCTTCCTGGTGCTGGCCGGGCTGGCCGCCGAGCTGACCCTTGGCGTGGCCCATCCCGGCCAGCGGTTCTCCTCGAGTTCCGACCCGCGGCAGGCGGTGGTCCTGTTGGTGTCCCAGGGCGTGTTCCTGGCCGTCGAGGGTGGCCTCTTCTTCCTGGTGTCCCGGCTCAACCACGCAGCGGACGAACAGTGGCTGAAGGAGACCCTGGCCCGGCCGTCGTTCTACGCCACGGAGGCCGGGATGCTGGCCATCGGATCCCTCACCGCTCTGGTGTGGGTGCTGGCGCCCTGGTTCCTGTTCCTTCTGCTGCCCGCGTTCGGCTTGCTGCAGCAGGCGGCCCTGCACGAGCCCATGCGCACGCTCGCCCGTACCGATGCCAAGACCGGGCTGCTGCGGTACGAGCCGTGGCGCCATGACACGGCGTACGAGGTGGAGCAGCTGATGAACCACAGCCGTCCCTGGGCGGTCGCGTTCGTCGACCTCGACAACTTCAAGCAGTACAACGACACGTACGGGCACCTTGCCGGGGACGAGGCACTCGGTGCCGTAGCCGAAATCCTGCGCAGCGGGCTACGCGCTGACGACACGGTCAGCAGGTTCGGTGGCGAAGAGTTCGCCGTGTTCCTGCCGGATGCTGACGCCGCCACGGCGCACAAAGTCGCCGAACGCCTCCGCCTGGACATCGCGCACCGAACGGGGCTGCCCGGTCGACTCACCGCGAGCGTTGGTGTGGCTGCGGTCGAAGCCGGGCAACAGGTCGAGCTCGCAGTCGCCCTTGTCACCGCGGACCGTGCCCTCTACGACGCCAAGGCGGCGGGACGTGACCAAACCGTCAGCGCGGCGCTCCGCGCTCAAGACGTCGAGGCACCGGTCGGCTAAGCAGGAGAGGCGCCTAGTTCTGCGGGCAGCCGGGATTGGGCTTGTCGATCGCCAAGGCGGTCGTTCCGGCCGGGACGACATAGGTGATGTAGGTCACGGCGGGGGTCGTGGTTTCGTTGCGCACCAGCCCCGCGTGGTCACCTCCTTCGGTGAACGAGGACCCTGCGGGGTACACGTCGAACGAACAGTCTTCGTAATAGCGGGTCAGTGTGCCCGACTTCACGGTGATGAGGACGACGCCGGGATGCGTGTGCCAACGGGAGGTGCCCAGCGGGTCAATGGTCAACGTCAAATGGACGAAGTCCACGGGGTCCTTCGTCTGGAACTTGACCTCGCC
>JACCUZ010000175.1 GCA_013698395.1 Sporichthyaceae bacterium | reverse complement strand
GCGAGAAGGAGTCGGCGATCGACTCGCAGGACTTCGAGAAGGCCGCGTCCCTGCGCGACCGGGAGAAGACCCTGCTGCAGGAGAAGGCGCAGCGCGAGAAGGAGTGGAAGGCCGGCGACATGGACGTGGTGGCGGAGGTCGACGAGGAGCTCATTGCCGAGGTCCTCGCCGTCGCTACCGGCATCCCGGTCTTCAAGCTGACCGAGGAGGAGTCCCAGCGCCTGCTGCGCATGGAGGACGAGCTGCACAAGCGTGTCATCGGCCAGGAGCAGGCGATCAAGGCCCTGTCCCAGGCGATCCGGCGAACCCGAGCCGGCTTGAAGGACCCCAAGCGTCCCGGTGGCTCGTTCATCTTCGCCGGGCCCTCCGGCGTGGGGAAGACCGAGCTGTCCAAGACGCTGGCGGAGTTCCTCTTCGGCGACGAGGACTCGCTGATCCAGCTCGACATGTCGGAGTTCTCCGAGAAGCACACCGTCTCCCGGTTGTTTGGCTCGCCTCCGGGTTACGTGGGTTATGAGGAGGGCGGCCAGCTCACCGAGAAGGTGCGACGCAAGCCGTTCTCGGTGGTGCTCTTCGACGAGGTCGAGAAGGCGCACCCGGACATCTTCAACTCGCTGCTCCAGATCCTCGAGGACGGTCGGCTGACCGACTCTCAGGGCCGCGTCGTGGACTTCAAGAACACCGTGATCATCATGACCACGAACCTCGGTACCCGCGACATCTCCAAGGGCTTCAACCTCGGGTTCGCCGCGTCCGACGACGTGAAGTCGAGCTACGAGCGGATGAAGGACAAGGTCCAGGACGAGCTCAAGCAGCACTTCCGGCCGGAGTTCCTCAACCGCATCGACGACATCGTGGTGTTCCACCAGCTGAGCCCGGAAGAGATCGTCACCATCGTCGACCTGATGCTCGCCAAGCTCGACGAGCGGCTGCGCGACAAGGACATGGGTCTGGAGCTGACTCCGGCCGCCAAGCACCTGTTGGCATCCAAGGGGTACGACCCCGTGTTCGGTGCCCGGCCGCTGCGTCGGACCATCCAGCGCGAGATCGAGGACGTCCTCTCCGAGAAGATCCTCTTCGGCGAGGTCCGGCCGGGTCAAATCGTGCTCGTGGACGCCGTAGGTGAGGGTGACGAGGCCACGTTCACCTTCGTCGGTGAGCAGAAGGCGGCGCTGCCCGACGCACCTCCTGTCGAGACGGCAGGCACGCAGGAGTAGTACGCCGTACATCGGCCCGCCCATACCCTCCGCGACTGGCCCGGTCATGCCCATGGGGGCGTGTCCTCCGCAGCGGGCGCTTCTCCGCGCACGCCGGTGCCGCCGAGACCGGGCGGTTTGCTTGCCGGCGCACGGTGGCTTTGCAAGGCGAACGCACGCTTCAGTAGGCGTCGACGCCTGGCGTAGCGTCTCGGGTTGACCACGTATACGTGGTCAACGCCGCCACCGCGCTCGCGCTCGTGCCGCGCGTCCCGACCATGTGCAGGTCAGGGCTGGTAGAGGCGGCGGACCACGTCCTCGATGTCGGGCTCGGTTACGGCCAGGTCCCGCAGGGCGACCCGTGCGCTCACCGCCGCCACCACCTCCGCCGCTGTCGTCTGCTCAGGCCGGAAGGCGAGGTGCTGGCGCAACCCACCGGCCTCCACCTGCAGCAGCGTGGTCCCGGGTACGTCGAAGAGCGCGGGCTCCGGCTCCATCAGGTCGATGATCAGCACTCGCTCGGCCCCCACCCGCTCGATGAGCCCGGGCAGCGTGCCGTCGAAGGCCATCCGGCCGTGGTCGACCACCAGGATGCGGTCGCACAGGCGCTCAATGTCGGGCAGGTCGTGGGTGGTCAGCAGGATGGTGGTGCCGCGCTCGCGCCGCTCCCGCGCGAGGAACGCGCGCAGGCGTTCCTTGCTCAGCAGGTCCAGCCCGATGGTCGGCTCGTCGAGCACCAGTAACTCCGGCGAGTGCAGCAGGGCTGCAGTGACCTCGCCGCGCATCCGTTGGCCCAGCGAGAGCTGGCGCACCGGAGTTTCGAGAAACGGCCCGGTCTCCAGCAGCGCCACGCACTCATCGAGCCGGTCCCGCCACTGCAGGGCGGGCAGCCGGTGGATCGCCGCCAGGAGCCGGAAGGACTCCCGCAACGGTAGGTCCCACCACAGCTGGCTGCGCTGACCGAAGACCACGCCGATCCGCCGGGCCAGCGACGTGCGCTGTCGCACCGGGTCCAGCCCGCACACCCGCACCGTTCCCGAGGTGGGCACCAGGATCCCGGTGAGCATCTTGATGGTCGTCGACTTGCCGGCGCCGTTCGCGCCGATGTAGCCCACGCACTCGCCGGCCCCGATGCTGAAGGAGATGCCGTCGACGGCTGCCACGACGTCGCGGGTACGACGCAACCGGCCCGCCTTGCGACGTACGACGAAGTCCCGGCGCAGGTCGCTTGCCTCGACGATCATGAACCTGCCCCCACGTAGCGACGAAGGCCGGTACGCCAGGTCACGGCAGAGACAGCGACCGAGAGGCACGCTGCAACTGGGCCGGCCCACGACAGCCACCCCGGCATACCGAGCGGGTCGGGCCGGCCGAGCAAGGCCAGCGCAGGAAGGTAGGCGACGAAGGCGGCAGGGACGGCGAACGTGAAGAACCGCCGGATCGCACTGCCGAAGACGGTGAACGGGAAGCTGGACAGGTAACTGCCGCCGTAGGTGAGCGCGTTGGCGAACTCCGTGCCCTCGACCAGCCAGAAGGCCACCGCCGAAGCGGCCACGAACACCGAACTGAAGATCACCGCGCCGGCGAGAGGCGTGACGAGCAGGAGAGCTGCCCGCTCCGGGGACCAGTCGACGTCGACCGCGACCAGCGCGAGGACAAGGATCACCAGCGACGTCGCAACCCGTCCCAGCCGGCGCAAGGCGAAGTCGCTGCTGACCAGCTGCCCGAGCGCCGACAACGGCCGGAGCAGGAACACGTCCAGCTGGCCGGTGCGCACATAGTGCGGCAGCTGGTCGACGTGACCCACCGCTCCGTCCGCCAAACCGAAGGCCGTGGTGGCCAGGGCGAACATCAGAGTCACCTCGGCGAAGGAGAAACCGCCCAGCGAGTGCACCTGGTGGAACACGACATAGACCTCGGCGAACTCCACGACGGCGAGGAGCACCTGGGCTGCGACGTCGATGGCGAACGACGAGCGGTAGGACGCCTGGGCCGCGACACGTGACCGCACAAGCGCGGCGTACGCGCCCGTGACCGTCGGCTCAGCCACCCTGGACCACCAGCCGGCGCGTCGCCCGGCGCAGGACGAGCCGGCCGAGACCCAGCAGCAGGACCGCCCAGCCGAGCTGCACGGTGACCAGCAACAGCGCCTCCGACCCGGCGGCCTGCCCGGTCACCAGGTCGATCGGCGACTGAACCATCGACGGGAACGGGGTCGCATAGGCGAGGACCTGCATCCACTCAGGGAAGAGCTGGACCGGGATCAGGTGTCCGCCCAGCAGGCCTGACACCAGGACGTAGAACGTGACGGGTCCCCGGACCTCGATGATCCAGAACGCCGACAAGTTCACCAGGAACCGGCAGGCGAAGGACACCGCCACGGCCAACGTCACGGCCACCGGCAGCAGCAACCACGCGGTCGGGTCGCGGGGAACCCGGAAGCCGAAAGCTGCGGCACCGAAGAGGATCGGCACCACTCCCCGGGAGAGCAGCGCCCAGGCGGCGCGGCCGATGTCGGCCGCCAGCCAGGCGAGCTGCAGATCGACCGGCCTGGCCAGGTCGACGGCGATGTCGCCGGTGCGCACCCGGTCGGCCAGCTCGGTCCACGAGAAGAGCACGACGACCGCGATCAACGCCTGGGACATCCAGGCGTACGTCGAGAGGCCGACCTCGTCGTAGCCCCCGACGCGGCCACCGGCCGAGTCCGCTACGCCGAGCAAGATCGACAGCTTGATGACCCCGAACACGGTGTTGACGAAGATCCCGGCGATCGCGGCCTGCCGGTACGCCGACCAGCGCCGGAACCCTGACCCGGCCAGAACTGCGGCTGGACGGACCGCGATGAGGGGCACGAGCGCGGAAGCCTATCCGCGGGCGAGGGCGGACCGGTCAGGCCACGCGCCCGGACAGCCGATGACGTACGGTGCGTGTGACGGGCCCCATTCGCTGAGCCGAAGGAATGTCACATGCGTCGTCGATTTGCACTGGTCGTCCTGGTGTTCGCCTCCCTGATGGCTGCCGGTCCGGCCGCGGCCATCACCGACGGGACGGTGGACGGCAACGGCCATCCCAACGTCGGGGGGCTGGTGAGCGACACCCAGTACTCAGACGGCACCTGGATCTACTGCTCCGGGACATTGATCTCGCCGACGGTCTTCCTCACCGCCGCCCACTGTGGGGACGACGGGTCCACGGTCACGGTCACGTTCGACGCCGACTACCAGGACGGGGACAAGACCTACACCGGCACGTTCTACTCCGACCCGGCCTACCCCGGCCCGTCCTCCGACTCCCACGACATCGCCGTCGTCGTCTTCGACAAACCGATCAAGGGCATCACGCCGGCGGAGCTGCCTGAGGCCGACTCGCTGTCCGGCCTGTCAGCAGACCAGACGTTCACGTCGGTCGGGTACGGCGCCTACGAGGTGACCAACGAGCCGGGTGGCCATCAGTACCTCTACAACGACGTCCGCATGGTGGCCACCGGCACCCTCAACGCCATCAACAAGACGTGGCTGCGCATCTCGATGAACCCCTCGACCGGCAACGGCGGCACGTGCTACGGCGACTCGGGTGGGCCGAACTTCCTGGGAGACACCGACATCGTCGCTGCCATCACGATCACCGGTGACGCCGTGTGCCGCTCCACCAACGTCGTCTACCGGCTCGACACGGAGTCAGCACGGGCGTTCCTCGACGACTACGTCACGCTGCCGTAGGGCCGCGGGGCAGGCCTCACCGGGTCGCGCAGCCTCCACGTTCCAAGGCGAACACTCGCTTCAGCAGGCGTCGACACCTGGCGCAGCGGGGCGGATTCACGCGGTCGTCGCAACACGGCACTATGCGACTGCGGTTAAGAGTAGTTCGTTGAGGGCTTCGGCCGGGGTGGCCCAGTTGAG
>JACCUZ010000154.1 GCA_013698395.1 Sporichthyaceae bacterium | reverse complement strand
GGCCCGGCCTGGGCGTACGCCAGGGTCGCGTAGCGCTCGTCGACGCTCTCGCGCAGCAGTACGTCGTTGAGGGCACGCAGCACCGCCTCCGGTGAGCGACCGTCGACGGCCAGCGCGCGCAGGGTGTACCGGATGAGCGCGGTCATCGCCGCCGCCTCGGCGCCCTTCCCGCTGACGTCACCGAGAACCACCGCCCACCGGCCCTGCTCGACCGGGAAGACGTCGTAGAAGTCGCCGCCGATCTCGCGACCGTCGCCCGCCGGGGCGTACCTCGCTGCCAGCGTGAGGCCTTTCACCTCCGGAAGTGCCGCCGGAACCAGGCTCTGCTGCAGGGCGTCCGCGACCCGCGAGCGTTCGGCAAGAACGTGCCTGAGCCGGGCATCGGCAGTCTTGGCGTCGGTGACGTCCCGCAGGACGAGCACTTCGCCGGCGGTCCGGCCGCGCCGGTCTTTGAGGGGCTGCCGCCGGGAGTCGAAGTACCTGACCTCGCCTGCCACGGTCAAGGCGAGCTCGGTCCGGTGGTGGTCGGGCAGCAGGTCCTCGAGCGGATGGCCGACCAGGTCCGCGGCCGACCGGCCCAGGGCAACCGCGGCGGCGGGATTGGCGTCGACGACCCGACCGTACGCGTCGACCACGAGCACGGCGTCGGCCATCGTCTCCACGATGAGGCTACGGGCGATCGGTTGCAGGTTGACCAGGCGCTGGCGGTACAGGCCCCACACAAGGACGCCGCCGGTGACGGTGAACGCGGACGGCGTGAGGTCCAGCTTCGTGAACGGTCCGACCTCGAAGTTGTGCAGCAGGTTGGCTGCCCACGGCAGCAGGGCCGCGGCCAGCAGCACGGTGGCCAGACGCACGTACACCCGGGCCAGCCGCGCCATCGCAGCGACGAAGAGGCCAGTCGCGACGAGCACCAGGAGGTTCGAGTACGCGAAGTGCCCCCAGAACAGCGGCCCCGTCCTGGCGACGGGTACCTCCCCTTCGGAAACGTTCGCCGGGTAGGAACGAATCAGGTCATGGGTGGCCGGTACGGCCAGGACGAGGATGGACAGCAGCGGTTCCAGGGAGAGCATCGCGAGCCGCCGGCGGGTCACCAGGTGCGCCCTCCCGGTGTACTGGAGCACGAAAACCAGCCAGGCCGGGACGAGCGCGCCGATGCCGACGTACTTTGCGTCCCCCCATGCCTCGCGGAGCGCCAGGTCGGAACCGGCGAGCTCGAGGGCGTACGCGAAACCCCACCAGGCACCAGCGACCAGCATCACCGCGAGGCTCAACCCGGCCGGGTTCCGCCGCTGCCACCACACATCCGCTGCGAGGACCGCGAAGACGACGCCGGCGGCCACCGTGACAGCCGCGGCGACCCACAGCATGTCCGCCCCCCTCTGCAGTTCCCCCCTGACATCGGTATATCGGCGGCTGGACCCCGTCTCTGCAGCGCTTGCGCCCCTCGACCGCTGGCCGCGCTGCACTCCCATCTGATCTGATCTCTCCGATGCCCGAAGAACAAGGCGACGACGAACTCCCGGCGAAGCCAGAAGATGCACTGGTGATTGACCGGGGGGTTCTCCAGCAGCTGCGTGCCGAGCTCGAGGACGACGAGATCGTCGACAGCGTCCTGGACTCGTATCTGGCGGAGCTGCCTGGCCGGCTCCGAGCGTTACACGATGCCGTCGACAGGCACGACGTCCGGGCACTCAGCGCGTCGGCGCATCTCCTGAAGGGGGCAAGTGCCCTGATAGGCGCCCAGGGACTGGTCAAGCACTGCCAGCAGCTGGAGCTCATCGCTCACAGCGGCTCCCTTGAGGGAGCAGCGGATGTCTGCGCCGCGGCGAGCGCCGAGGCGGACCGAGTCGTCGCCCTGAGCCCCCGGCTACGGTCCGCACCTTCGCAGAACCTTCACAGTAAGCCGCCCTTGGTCTAGAAGTACCCGCCCGATATTTGAGGCATGACATCGACAGACGCAGGCGGCCGATCCACCGCAGTACGCCAGCAGGCCGTGCGCTGGATGCGGAACTGCGTTGCGACGGCCCTCGTGCTGACGGTGGTGGGTTTCGGGTCCGCTGCCGCCCCTGCTGCCGCAGATACCTCCACCACCGGCACGGCGGTGAGCTTCTCGGTGATCGCGGGTCCCCTGTCCATCAGCGCGCCGGACTCGGCCCAGACATCTGGTGGAGTCGAC
>JACCUZ010000132.1 GCA_013698395.1 Sporichthyaceae bacterium | reverse complement strand
TGCCGCGGAGGGGAGCAGGAGCGGTGCCGTGAGGCACCCGACCGCTGCCAACAGTGAGGACAGGGTGCGGGCGGCGCACGCGGCGGGACGGGCGATCACGGGAGCACCGTACTAGCCGGCGCGTGAGCCGTCCGGCGGGGTCCGGACCGCCGCTGCCAGCCGCGCTGCACGAGGCGAGTCGACCAGGTCGTCGAGGAGCACCGGGCGTCCCGACGGGTCCGAGAGGGGCACCCGCCAGTTCGGGTACTCGTCGTGGGTGCCGGGCTGGTTGACGGTCCGGCGGTCGCCCACCGCGTCCGGCAGGGCGACGCCGAGCAGACGGCACGGGGTCGCGGCAAGCGCCCGGTGCAGGGCCAGCACGGTGCCCTCCTCACCAGGCTCGCCCCCATCGGTCTCAGCATCGGTCTGCAACCAGCCCCGCTCGGCGAGCAGCGCGAGCCAGGACTGCTGGTCTGCCTCGTCGACGCGTTGCTCCTCCTCGACGGTCCGGGTGAGCAGACCGAGCTCGCTGCGGATGCGGATGTGCTCGCCCGCGAGATAGCCGGCAGTAGGGGGCAGGTCGTGTGTCGTCACGGCCGCCAGGCACAGCTCGCGCCAGGTCTCGGGCGGCCGGGGCCGGCCGTGCTCGTCACGCTCGAACCACAGGATCGATGTCCCGAGCACGCCGCGCTCACCGAGGTAGTCGCGCACCCATGGCTCGACAGTGCCTAGGTCCTCACCGATGACGACGGCACCGGCCCGCCAGGCCTCGAGGGCAAGGATGCCGATCAGCGCCTCGTGGTCGAAGCGGACGTACGTGCCCTCAGACGCCGGCCTGCCCTCGGGGACCCACCACAGCCGGAACAGGCCGATGATGTGGTCGACGCGCACTCCCCCGCAGTGCCTGAGCACCGTACGCAGCATGTCGCGGTAGGGGAGGTACGCCGCCTGAGCCAGCCGGTCCGGACGCCACGGTGGCTGGGACCAGTCCTGGCCCAGCTGGTTGAACGCGTCCGGCGGAGCACCGACGGTGACACCGCGCGCCATCACGTCCTGCAAGGCCCACGTGTCCGCACCATCGGGATGGACGCCGACCGCGAGGTCGTGCACCACCCCCAGCGGCATGCCCGACTCGCGCGCCCGGCGCTGCGCCGCCGCCAGCTGCTCGTCGAGCACCCACTGCAACCAGCAGTAGAAGTCGACCCGCTCGGCGGCCAGCTCGTCCCGGTGACGCATGACCTCCGCGGACGTCGGGTCCTGCAGCGCCTCGGGCCATGTCGACCAGACCGCTCCGTGCATCTCGGCCAGCGCGCACCAGGTCGCGAAGTTCCGCAGCCCCTCACCCTCGCGAGCCAGGAACTCTGCGTAGTCCGCCGCGCGAGCCGGACTTCGCGGCACCGAATGCAGCACGGACAGCGCGGACCGCTTCGCCTCCCACACTGCGTCGCGGTCGAGCAGCACGTCGGCGGCGTTGAGCGACCGCTGCAGCAACGCGGTCCGCTCGATCTCAGTGCGGACGGCCCCAGCAAGATAGGCGTGCTCCGGGACGAGCTCGACGCGGATGTAGAGCGGGCTGACAAACCGCCTGGTGACGGGAAGGTAGGGCGACGGCTCGATCGGAGTCGTCGGTGAGGGCGCGTGCAGCGGATTCACCAGCACGAAGCCAGCGCCGAGCCGGTCACCGCTCCAGCGCGCCAGCTCGGCGAGGTCGTCGAGGTCGCCGTGGGCCCAGGACCGCTTAGACCGCACGGAATACAGCTGGGTCATGAACCCCCACGCCGACTTCTCACCGTCGAGCGCCGGCGGCAGACGGTCAGGGGTGACGACGAGCGGCACCTGCTCCACAACAGCGATGTCCTCACGCTGGGCGTGGATCGTGTGCCATCCCAGCGGAAGGTCTCCCGGCACGGCGAACGTCGCCTCCCCTGTGAGGACGCCGCCGGTTTCCTGAGGCTCCACCCAGCGGTCGAGCTGTCCGAGCGTCACCGTGCCGCCGGACTCGAGCTCGACCCACACCCGGACCGCGTCGCCGTGCGGGACGTGCACCGGCACCTCGGCCGGTCTCCCCGAGCGGGTGACGACCACGGGCGGCAGGGTGCGGCGCCACGGTTGGTCGCGTACCTCCTGCAGCGCCGCCCGCGCCGCTTCCTCGCTGTCTGCAGCGACGCCAAGGGCGGCCAGCACACCGACCACGGTGTCGTAAGGCACCTCGACGTGGTTGCCCTGCCAGTCCCAGAATTCGGTGGCAACGCCGAAAGCCTCTGCCAGCTCGCGGACCGAGTCGGTCAGTTCGGCGCTCATCGGCGTGCAGTCTGCACCACTATGCCCCGGTCAGCCGTTCGGGTGAGGCCGGGTAGCCGTTGGGCTACCCGCAGTAGTTCTTTCGGGCTAGGTATTCCCATGCGCGCATGACACCCCTACGTTGCGAAGCACGACTTCGTCACATCGCCTCGCACAAGGAGTTCCCCTTGATCAGATCCCCTCGCAGGGCAGCACTGGCGCTCGTTACAGCCGGCGGCCTCCTCCTGGCCGCGCCCGGGCTCGCCTCCGGCGACGCAGGTACGTCGGGCGCAGCTGACTCCATGTCGGTGCCGGACGCGCAGCACGGCACTACCGATGGCCATCTCGTCGGCCCTGGCGAGTGGGGCGGGGTGGACCTGATCTCGACCGAAGAAGTCACCCAGACCGAGGGCCTGGTCGCCGACGTGGCCGTCAGCCCCGACGGCATGTGGGCCTATCTCGCCAACTGGGGCGAGCCGGACTGCGCGGGACCGGAGACCGGCGGC
>JACCUZ010000122.1 GCA_013698395.1 Sporichthyaceae bacterium | reverse complement strand
CCGAGACCGAGGCCTGGTATCGCCCCCGCCGCATACCCCTGCAAGAAGCTTTGGCCAACTGCGGAATCTACCTCGAAGATCTCGCGATGGTGGTGAACTGTCACCTGCACTTCGACCACTGCGGGGGCAATCCTCTGGTTGCGGGTAGGCCTGTCGTGTGTCAGCGACAAGAACTGGAGACCGCGCAGGCTGGCGACTACACCATGGAGCATCTCGTCGATCACCACGGCGCCACTTACGAGTTGCTCGACGGTGAGGCAGAAGTCTGGCCCGGTGTGCACGTCATACCAACGCCCGGCCACGTCGATGGGCACCAGTCGCTGGTTGTGCAGTGCGAAGATGGCTCGGTGGTGTTGGCGGGACAGTCTCACGACACGGCCTCGGCGTGGAGCGCTGACGCTCTCGCGGCTTCGGCATCCGTGCTTGGCCACGCCGAGCCACTGCCAGTGGCGCCTTCATGGATGGATCGACTGCTGGCCTTCGACCCGAAACGGGTCCTGTTCGCTCACGACGCCGCAGTGTGGGAGCCGTCGTAGCAGGTCGGTGCGGCACCGCCACCGTAGGCCACAGTCCTGTGTCGATGGAGTCCCTCTTACGGGACGGCGCTGTGCGTGCGCTCTGATGCAAGGTCGCTGATTCTGATCTTCGCGGAGCACCTCGCGGGCGCTGTCACTGTGGCCCGGATTCCGCCAGGTGCTGCAGTTGGTTGAGCAGTTCGTGTTCGCGGGTGGCGCTCAGGCCGGCGTCTCTGGGCCGGTTCAGGCCCTGTTTTCGCTCCCAGGCGAGAACGTCGGTCAGAAGTGCACTCCTGGGGCGGTGGCGGAGCCCGGCGGCGACGGCGGCGGCGGCGGAGCGGGCCGACCAGCCCTCATGGCCGTACTCCACGAGCCACATCGCCAGCGAGTCCGAACCCATGTACTGCTCGACGCCCTGGTCGAGCAGCCACGCGGCGGAGGCCTGGACCACGGGGCCGAGGTGACCGCCGACCTGCCGCGACAGGGCGACCCAGTCGTCGAACGGGACGACCGGCCCCACCGCGTTGTAGGTGCCGGTCGTGCCGGTCTGCGCGCAGTCCAGCAGCCAGCTCGCGAGGTCACGCACGTCGACCACCGACGTCGGCAGGTTCGGGGTGTCCGGCACGAGCATCGGCCCGTGCGGGTCGCGGGCCGCCCGCGCGACCCATGCCCCTGACCGGCCGGTGACGTCGCCGGGGCCGCCGATGAGCCCGGCTCGGGCGACGAGGAGCCGGGCGCCGACTCGGTCCTGGCTGGCCCGCTCGCAGGCGACCTTCGCCGGACCGTACTGCTGCCGGTCGACCTCGTCCAAGTCGGTCGGGGCGAGCGTCTCGGCTGACTCGTCTGCGCCGACGGTGGCGTGAGAGGCGTACACGTTGCCCGAGGAGACGTACGTCCAGTGCCCGGCGCGGTCGCCGAGCGCGGCGAGGGCGTCCCGGACGAACCGGGGCTGCCAGGACACCTCGACGACCCCGTCGAACTGCCGGGCGCCCAGCGGGTCATAGGCGCCGGGCGAACGCCGGTCGGCCGCGATGAGCACCGAGCCGGCGGCGACCGGGCCGCTGTCACCCCGGGCGAGGCAGGTGACTGCGTCCCCGCGCTCCACCGCCTGCCGCGCGATCTCGCGTCCCAGCCAGGCCGTCCCGCCGAGCACCAGCAACTCCATGCACCCAGTGGACCAGAGGCTGGGCCTAACGGCCAGACCGTTCGCGGTCGGCGCAACAAACCAGCGGCGAGCGGGAGTTCGACGGCAGACGGTCGCAGACGAAGCTGTCCGTTCCTCGATGGTGTCCGGTCAGCGATCCGCTTGTGCGAACGACTGCTCTTGTCTGCGACCGGTCGAACGGGTGCGGCCGGACATTACCTTCTGTGCACCGTCCACAACAATGGAGTGGACTTACCGTAGCGCGGTGGTGCGCCGATGACGGCGGGCTAGCGCCGGTTGCGTTTCGGGCCGCGAACTCGACGTTTGCAGTTCCGGATACGGACGCGCTGCCGCTCAGCTTGGCGACTCGTCCTCGGCGTTGCGCTCCG
>JACCUZ010000116.1 GCA_013698395.1 Sporichthyaceae bacterium | reverse complement strand
ATCTCCTCGGTCACGGCTTGCGCCTCGATCACCACGACCTCGTCGTCGGCGTCCCAGGCGAGCGCCATGGTGCCGACCCGGAACTCCTCCTCGATGGGTGCCTCCAGGGGCGCCGAGTCGGTCGCGTCGGCCGGGGTGACGGCGGGCACGGGTGCCGAACCGGCCGACCGGCGTACCACCTCGTCGAGCAGTGCATCCACGCGCTCGGCGAGCACGGCGACCTGCTGCTTCTCCAACGCCACACTCGTGGTTCGACCGTCGCCGACGGCCTGCAGGAAGAAGGTCCGCTGCCCGGGCTCGCCGACGGTTCCCGCGACGAAGCGCTCGGGGGGGTCGTACTCGAAGAGCATTCGTGGCATGCGCGTGACCCTATGCGCTGGCGCCCGGTCCTCCGCCGACGGCGGCGTCCGATGACGCGGCTCGGCGCCGGCGACGGCGGTTCTTCGGGCGGACGAGGAACGACAGGTCCCCTCCCACATCGTTGGTCCGCACGACGAAAGGGCGCACCGCCGTGTACGTCACGATGCTGACCGACGCCGGATCCACCACGATGCGCTGGAACTGGTCGAGGTGCACGCCCAGCGCATCGGCGAGCACCGCCTTGATGAGGTCACCATGACTGACCACGGCGTAGACCGCGTCCTCGCCCAGCCGCGCGTTCCACTCGCGGACAGCAGTGACGGCTCTGGCCTGCATATCGCGCATCGCTTCACCGCCGTCGCCGGGAAAACGCATGGCGGACGGGTGGTTCTGAACAACATTCCACAATGGGTCCTTGGCGAGCTTCTTCAGCTCCTGCCCTGACCAGTCGCCGTAGCGGACTTCGCCCACCCGCTGGTCCTCATGGCGCTCCACCGGGTCACGACCCTCGAGCAGGGCGTCGGTCGTCTCCACGCACCGTTGCAAGGGGCTGGTCACGACCGCGGCCAGCGGTACCACGCGCAGTCGCTGCGCCAAGGCTGTCACCTGGGTCCGACCAGCGTCGTCGAGAGCGACACCTTCCGTCCAGCCCGCGAGGACACCGGCTCCGTTGGCCGTTGTTCGCCCATGCCGCACGAGTAGGACGGTGGTCACCGGCGAAGCGTACGAGACGGGAGAATGGCGCCGTGATCGTCGACAGCGCGCTGTATGACCACGGGATTCGTGCGGAGACCGCGGGAGGACTACACGACGCCCTGGACCGAGCCCGGGGCAAAGGTGGCAGCTTCATCTGGATCGGGCTGCACGACCCGACCGAGAAGGAGCTCGGCTACGTCGCGAGCGAGTTCGACCTGCACCCACTGGCGATCGAGGACGCGGTCAAGGCCCACCAGCGGCCCAAGGTGGAGCAGTACGAGGACAGCCTGTTCGTGGTGCTCAAGACGGTCCGTTATGACGAGCCCAGCCAGCAAATCGAGCTCGGCGACGTCATGCTCTTCCTGGGCGACTCGTTCGCCGTCACCGTCCGCCACGGTCCGGCCCGCGCCCTGGCTGACATACGGCGCCGGCTGGAAGCGGACCGCACGCTGTTGGACTGCGGACCCTTCTCGGTCCTCTACGCGGTCTGCGACGCGATCGTGGACGACTACTCGGACATCTCCGTCGCGGTCCAGGAGGACATCGAGGAGGTCGAGCAGCGCGTCTTCTCGCCGGAGCGCACCAATGACGCGGCCCGGATCTACAACCTCAAACGGGAGATCATCGAGTTCCGCCGCGCCGTGGATCCGCTGGTGGAGCCGATGATCCGGCTGGCCTCAGGTCAGGTGGCCAAGGTCCACGAGCGGCTACGGCCGTACTTCCGGGACGTCGCAGACCATGCCGTGCGGGTGTCCGAGCAGGTGGACGGGTTCGACAACCTGCTCAGCTCGGTGCTGGCCGCTAATCTCGCGCAGGTCGGCGTGCAGCAGAACGCCGACATGCGGCGGATCTCGGCCTGGGTGGCGATCATCGCGGTGCCCACCATGATCGCTGGGATCTACGGCATGAACTTCACCCACATGCCCGAGCTTGACTGGCGCTTCGGCTATCCCCTCGCCCTCGTCGTCATGCTCGTGGTGTGCTCCGTCCTGTACCGAGCGTTCAAGCGAAGTGGCTGGCTGTGACCGGACTCACTCCGATGGCCCGGGGCCGATAGCCTCAACCTGCGATCATTTCGGTCGATCGACTGTCAAGAGCAGGTAAAGCACGCGACGATGGGCCCAGTTTCGCGGGGCTGCCCGTCGAGGGCTGGTAGACGCCGGCAACGACGGGCCGGGTGTCCGATACGGGGTGGGGGGTGGACATGCGCACGGCTGCTACGCGCCGCAGGGCGCTCACCTCGTCCTGGGCTGTCCTCCTGCTGCTCCTCGCAGCGCTCGTCGGCAGCCCGGCCTCCGCCGCTGACCGCACGTCCGGACCCTCCGCCTCCGCCGAGGAGAGCGACGCCCCGCTGACCAAGGCCGAGAAGCGCCGCCAGCGCCAGGCTGAGGCCGAGAAGCGCGCGGCGGCGGCGGCCGAGGAGGCCGCCCGACAGGCGGCAGAGGAAAAG
>JACCUZ010000113.1 GCA_013698395.1 Sporichthyaceae bacterium | reverse complement strand
GGGGTCGACCCGGGCCAGCACCAACCGAGCCCGGCGTGCCTTGGGGCGGCCCGTCACGGCACGGGTGGCGGTGGGTTGGGACACCCGCCACTGCTCCCCGGTGCCCGGAGCGTTCGAGCTGCTCACTCGTCGGTCTCCTCTTCCCCTGTCATCTCGAAGGCCGGCTCGATAGCTGGCTCAAGCGTCGGCTCGACTGTCTCAGCGGCCACCTCGGCCTGCACCGCCTCGACCACCTCATCGAGCTCGTCGTCATCGGCAGCCACCGCCCGCTCGGCGTTGCGGGCAATCGCGACCACGGTGTCATCGTCGGCGAGCGAGATGAACCGCACCCCCATGGTGACACGTCCGGTCGCGTTGACCTCGCCTACCGACACGCGGGTGACACCCCCGCTTGCCTTGATCGAGAAGACCTCGTCCGACTCGTCGACAACGAGTGCACCGACGAGGGACCCGCGGGTCTCGGAGAACTTTATGGCCTGGGTGCCGTAACCACCTCGGCCCTGCAAGCGGTACTCCGCCACATCCGTGCGCTTCGCGTAACCACCGTTAGTCACGGTGAACACCGATCCACCGGGCCGGACCACGTCCATGACGAGCAGCTCGTCGTCCCGCTTGAAGCGCATCCCGGTGACGCCGGACGTCGCCCGGCCCATGGGCCGCAGCGCCTCGTCGGTGGCGGTGAAGCGGACAGACATCGCCTTTCGGCTCACCAGCAGCAGGTCGTCCTCCGCCGACACCAGCCTGGCCGAGATCAGCTCGTCATCGACACCGTCACCGTCCTCGCGCAGATTGATGGCGATCAGGCCGCCGATGCGGTTGGAGTCGTACTCAGTGAGCCGGGTCTTCTTCACGATGCCCCGCTTGGTGGCAAGGACGAGGTAGGGCGCGACCTCGTAGTCGCGCAGGTCGATGATCTGCGCGATCTGCTCGTCGGGCTGGAACGCCAACAGGTTGGCGACGTGCTGCCCCCGCCCGTCGCGTCCCGCCTCGGGCAGTTGGTAGGCCTTGGCCCGGTAGACCCGCCCCTTGTTGGTGAAGAAAAGCAACCAGTGGTGGGTCGTCGTGACGAAGAAGTGCTCGACCAGGTCGTCCTGTCGCAAGGCAGCCCCGCGTACGCCCTTGCCTCCCCGCCGCTGAGCCCGGTACAGGTCGCTCTTGGTGCGCTTGGCGTAACCACCGCGGGTGATGGTGACGACCACGTCCTCCACCGGGATGAAGTCCTCGGCGGACATGTCCCCCTCGTAGGGGATCAGCTGCGTACGTCGCTCGTCGCCGTACTTGTCGACGATCTCGGCGAGCTCCTCGCTCACGATCTCGCGTTGGCGTGACGGTGAGGCCAGGATCGCGTTGTACTCCTGGATCGCGCGCATGAACTCCTCGTAGCGGTCGAGGATCTCCTGGCGCTCCAGGGCCGCCAGCCGGCGCAGCTGCATGTTGAGGATCTCGCCGGCCTGCAGCTCGTCGATGTCAAGCAGCCCGATCAGGCCGTCGCGCGCGTCCTCGGCCGATGCGCTGGCCCGGATCAGGGCGATGACCTCGTCGATGCGGTCCAGCGCCTTGAGCAGACCCCGCAGGATGTGCGCCCGTTCCTCGGCCCGGCGCAACCGGAACTGCGTGCGCCGGACGATGACCTCGACCTGATGGGTGATCCAGTGCCGGACGAAGGCATCGAGGGAGAGGGTGCGCGGCACGCCGTCGACGAGAGCGAGCATGTTGCAGCCGAACGTGTCCTGCAGCTGCGTGTGCTTGTAGAGGTTGTTGCGCACCACGCTGGCGACGGCGTCGCGCTTGAGGACCACGACGAGCCGCATTCCGGTGCGCGCCGACGAGTCGTCGCGCAGGTCGGCGATGCCCTGGACCTTCCCGGAGTCGGCGAGCTCGGCGATCTTGCGGGCGAGCGCATCGGGGTTGACCTGGTAGGGCAGCTCGGTGATGACCAGCGTCGTGCGGCCCCGGGAGTCCTCCTCCACCTCGACGACGGCGCGCATCGTCACCGAGCCGCGGCCGGTGCGGTAGGCGTCCTGGATGCCGTGGGTGCCGACGATCAGGCCCCCGGTCGGGAAGTCCGGTCCCTTGACCCGCTCGAGGAGTGCCTCCAGCAGTTCCTCGTTCGACGCCTCGGGGTGGTCGAGGTGCCACTGCACGCCGGCCGCGACCTCGCGCAGGTTGTGCGGCGGGATGTTGGTCGCCATGCCGACCGCG
>JACCUZ010000084.1 GCA_013698395.1 Sporichthyaceae bacterium | reverse complement strand
ACGCCAGGAGCGGGAAGGCCACGAACCACAGCGGGGCCAGTGCCCGCGTCATGAACGCCGCCAGGACGAGCACCGCAGCGCCGGTGGCCAGCCACGCACGCCGGCTTACCGCAGCGCGGGCGGTATGCACCACCAGCACGGCGGCCAGGGCGACGGCCACCACGCGCACCGCGAGGTACGTCGCCTCGGCCGCCGCGGCAGAGGCGTCGCCTGGCCACAGGTCAGCCATGGACTGATGCTGTCACCGGCGGGACCGCACCAGGAACGAGATGCCGAGGATCAGCATCGTCAGGATGAATCCGACCAGTGGCCACGGGACCGAGAACGGCACGGCTAGGGCGGGAACCCAGGCCAGCGCGGAGAGTGCAAGCACCACCGCCAGCGGCATACCGACGACGCCGGCGCGACGTCCCGCGGTCGCCACCATAACCACCCAGCCGGTGTAGCCGATGACGAAGAGCAGCAGCGCCCCGGTGATGTCGAGGAATGTTCCGTGGATGATGCTCGCCTGGAGTCGGGAGTCGTCGGTGACCTCGGGAATGGCTGCTCCGATCGACGTGAACATCCGGAACGCCTCGGCGGCCACCAGGAACCATGACACCGCGGCGACCAGGCCCATGACATACCCAACCCCCGCGGCGACCGAGGCGCCCGGGTTGCGGTGTTCGAGGATTCGCCACGTCGCCAGCACCATGAAGAGCAGACCCACTCCGATCACAGAGAAGAGAACCACCTCGATGGCGCCGTTGTACCTGGAGCTCTCGATCTCGGACCAGTCGCCGCCGGCGTCGCCCCGCGGGCCGATGACCAGGAAGACCAGGATCGGCTGGCCGAGCCAGGCCAGGAAGGCACCGACGCCGCCGAGGCCGGCGACACGGTAGAGATGCTTCGTCGTCTCGTCGGTCGGTGTGCCGGATACCTGCCCGGCGTCACCGAGCATGTCTGCACTGCTCATGATCGCACTCCTCGAGTCGTGGAACCGGTGAACTATGAAGCCACCGTCCCCCCGGGTGATCCCGGGACGACAGGGAGAGGCGATCACCGAAGTGACGAATCTGCGCACGTCGGCCGGAGCCTGCGGCCGGCGCGTCTCTGAGCCGAGCTCAACCCTCGGGTGGCCCTCGCCAGCAGCGACGTGCTGGGCGAGGTCCTGCTGCCCGCCGACGCGCTCGATCGCGTCGAGCTAGCTGCCACGCCGACCCGACGTGAAAGCTGAAGTCGGCCGGCCGGTTCTGCCGGTTCTGTGGTGTCGGCGGGTCCACGGTTCGAAGGCAACGCCACACGAGCCGAGGAGGCCGACCGCTGGGGCGAGCATCACAGCGGTCGCGCGGTGAACAGCGCGATCTCGTCTCCATGATTTTCAGTCGCTCAGACGCGTTGGACACCTATGGCGCCATTCTGCCGCCTGACGTTGTGCGGCCATGCTGCTGGTCGAGACCGCGGACATCACCCGATTCCCCGACCGTCACCACTTCGCGTCCTGGACCGGAACCGCACCGATCGACGCCTCCTCCGGCGACGCCGTCGACACCACCACCTCTCCCGCCGAGGCAACGGGTTGCGGGACGTGCTATCAGGTCTACGGCTTCTGGCTGGTGTTCGCCGTTGTGTACGCGTGTAGGAGGGACGCGCAGGTGGCGTAGAGCACCAGTGCGGCTCCAAGACCCGGCAGCAGTGTCCACAGTGTCGCGTTGCGGGTCAGCGGGGCGAGGACGGCCGTGGCGACGGCGACCAGGCACAGCGCTGCCCCGGTCCGGTCGTACAGCGGCACTGCGAACAGGCGGGCGAGGGGGAAGAAGTGGATACCCACCCCGAGGCAGACGACCGCGGGGATGAGGGGGCTGTGCCCGGTGGCGCCGAGGATCCAGGCGATGACGGCCAACTCGATGAACTCTGCGGCGACCACCGCGCCGAAGCGGCGGCCGACTGCCCTGCCCCGGGCGACCTCCAGACCGCGTGGCGCGGTGTCGGCACGCCGGAAGACCAGCACGGCGCCAGCAACGCAGGCCACCGAACACAGCACGGCGGCGGCGATCGTGGATACCGCGACGATGTCCGGGATCCCGGTCAGGCCCCAGTTGGTCCAGGCCAGGGCGAACAGCGCCAGGTTGATCGTTCCGACGGCGCGTCCGCGCAGCTCGGCGCGGGACAGCGCACCGACGTCCGGAGTGCTGGTGCCTGGGGAGTGGGTGCTGGTCACGGCTTTGCTCCCGAGATGGCTGGTCCGCGGACCGGGTCGTCGTGGATGGGGGGCGGGGTGAGCATCGACTGCAGCGAGGTGGTGTAGCGCTCGAACGCGGCCCGACCGGGTGCGGTCAGCGCGATCCGGGTCACCGGAGTGCGCCTGCTGAAGGACTTGACGATCTGCACGTAACCCGCGTCCTCGAGCTTGCGCAGATGGGTGGACAGGTTGCCCGCGGTCATGTCGAGCAGTTCCCGCAGGCGGGGGAAGGTGATCTGGTCGTCGGGCGCGAGTACTGCCAGCGTCGCTGTGACGCGCAGCCGGGCC